>CAISQQ010000185.1 GCA_903887655.1 uncultured Burkholderiales bacterium | reverse complement strand
GCGGTGGCACGATTGCGAGCCCTTGAGCCTTTTGTCGGGGCTGAGTGCAGATCAAGAAGACTTGGCGCCCCTCCCAAGTTCATCAAGCCCATCAAGCCCCTCAAGCCCACTGCGTTTGGTCCTGCCCTGGGGTGAGCCAGCAGCCGACAAGGTGGTGTTGATCCAAGACCTGAGTGACTCGCACAAAGTGCGCTTGGCCCAGGCCGTGCAGACGTGGATCGCGACCCATTTGCTCGCGTGCTTGAAGGCGCGGGTGGCGCATTACGCACCGATCGTGGGAGTCACTTGGTCGGGGATCAAACTCAGCCGAGCGGCCTCTCGTTGGGGCAGCGCCAACGCCCGTGGGGTGTTGTCGTTCAGTCGCCACTTGGTCCATGTGCCGATGGCGCTCTTGGACTATGTGGTGGTGCACGAGCTCAGTCACTTCAAACACATGGACCACAGCAGCGCGTTTTGGGCGGTGGTGCGCGAGGTGATGCCAGACTATGAAGAGCGGCGTGCTTTGCTGCAAAAAATCGCCTTGCCCAACTGGCAAGCGTGGGATGCCTTGGCAAAAACGTGAACGCTCGCCCCAGCCTCAAGCGCCGTCTCCAAGACCCGCCCCAAGAATTCACGCAACGTCAACGAGGTTGATGTCTTGACTGCACCAGTCGATGGGCCAAAACCAGTAAACTGGATCCTTGAGAAAAAAGCGGGTCACCGCCTTGGAGCGTCGGGTCTCGTGATCGCTGAGTCGCTTGACCGCTTGACCGCTTGAACCTCACCCCCTTTGTCTTGATTTCAACCCTCACCCCCACTCCCTTGCCATGGCCTCTTCACTTCAACAACTCTTGGACAACAACCGCAGCTGGGCGCAAAAGATGGAAGTTTTGCGGCCCGGGTTTTTCAAACACTTGGCGCAGCAGCAAAGTCCCAAATACTTGTGGATCGGGTGCTCAGACTCGCGTGTGCCCGCCAATGAGATCACGGGGCTCGATCCTGGCGAGGTGTTTGTTCACCGCAATGTGGCCAATGTGGTGGTGCACTCGGACTTGAATGCCTTGTCGGTGATTCAGTTCGCGGTCGAGCAACTGAAGGTCGAGCACATCATGGTGGTCGGTCACTACGGCTGCTCGGGGGTCTTGGCCGCCACCCGTGGCAAGCGCATTGGGCTGGCGGACAATTGGCTCAGGCACGTGAAGGATGTGCGTTTTCGCCACCGCAAGCGGCTGGACCATTTGCACGACCCGGCCCTTGAAGACGCCATGTGTGAGATGAATGTCATTGAGCAAGTGGGCAATGTGGCCGAGTCCAACGTCATGCAAGACGCATGGCGCCAGGGTCAAGCCATCAGCGTTCACGGCTGGATTTACGGCTTGAAAGATGGTTTGCTGCATGACTTGGATGTCACCATCGCCTCACCCGATGAAGTTGGCCCCATGTTGTCGCGCGCTTATAAGCGCTACCCCGAACTGCCCGCCACACAGCCATGACAGGCACTCTGATGGCAGTGTCCTGTCCACGTTCACCATGACGACGCCGTTTGCCGCCCTGCTCTTCGATTGTGATGGCGTGCTGGTCGACAGCGAGCCCATCACCCACCGCGTGCTGCAGCACAGTTTGCACGATTTGGGTTGGCCGTTGACCCTCGCCGAATGTGAGTATCACTTCATGGGGCGTGCCATCAAGGACCAATGGGCCAAAATTGCACAGGAGACCGGCGTCGTGATCGATGACGCTTGGTTGCAGGCGTTTCGAGCTCGTCGTGACGAAGCCCTTGATCGTGAGCTCCAAGCCATTGAACACGCGGTCGAGGTGGTGAAAGGCCTGCATGCCCATTACCCTGAGCGGCTGGCGTGTGTGTCGGGCGCCGACCGCGGCAAAGTGGAGATGCAGCTGCACCGTGTGGGTCTGTGGTCGTGCTTTGAGGGGCGAATTTTTTCTGGCCACGAGGTCGCGCAGACCAAGCCGGCGCCGGACGTTTACCTCGCGGCTTTGCAAGCTTTGGGGCAAGAGCCTGAAGACTGTGTGGCCATCGAGGACACGCCTTCTGGGGTGCAATCGGCCCATTCAGCGGGATTGCCCGTTTGGGCTTATTTGGCCGGGGGGCTCGAGCACGGCGTGTGCACCGTGGCCAATTTGCGCGCCGCCGGTGCCCAAAAGGTGTTTGGCTCCATGGCCGAGATCACGGGCTGGTGTCGATGAGCGAGAGCTTAGACTTGCGCATTCAACGCCTGCGCGACAAGGCGGCCCTGGTGCTGGAGGCGAGTGAAGAGGGGGACTTTGTGGTCTCGCCCTGCATCGCCGTTTGTGAAATGGATCCGCACTCAGGCCTGTGCTTGGGTTGCTACCGAAGCTTGGATGAGATCGCCCGCTGGGCTCGCTCCTCGCCGGCCCATAAGCGCCAATTGTGGGCGACCCTGCTGGGTCGACTGCCCACTTAATCAATGATCATTGATCGATCATCAAGTTGAAAAGTTGATAGGGCTTAGGGTGCAGGCGTCGGCTGGAGGCTGGGGTGTTACCTGGGCGTGATGCCCCAGAAAGCTAGGGAATATACCGAGTAAAAAGCATCCCTTTTATTGACTTGGGTTGAAGAAAAAGCACTCATTATTGATTACTATGCAATTGTCACGTTTGTTGACACGGTGATATTGGCATCTGCGTCAAGGAGGGGCTTCAAGGCAATATGGTGCATGGCGCTGTTTGAATGCGCTGATCAACCCGGCAATTAAAATTTTAGGAGACAACATCTATGGCTGCTCATGCACCCCATACCATGACATCGGAAGAGAAAAAGGTGATCTTCGCCTCTTCCTTGGGCACTGTGTTCGAATGGTACGACTTTTATTTGTATGGCTCACTCGCAGCCGTCATCGCCAAGCAGTTTTTTAGCGGACTCGATCCCTCGGCGGCATTCATCTTTGCCTTGCTCGCTTTTGCGGCGGGTTTTTTGGTGCGACCCTTTGGCGCCATTTTCTTTGGCCGTTTGGGCGACTTGATCGGTCGCAAATACACCTTTTTGGTGACCATTGTGATCATGGGCTCCTCCACCTTCATCGTCGGGGTGTTGCCCAGTTACGCGAGCATTGGGGTGGCCGCGCCGATCATTTTGATCGCTTTGCGACTCTTGCAAGGCCTGGCCTTGGGTGGTGAGTATGGCGGTGCCGCCACTTATGTGGCCGAGCACTCCCCCCACGGTCACCGGGGTGCCTTCACCTCTTGGATCCAAACCACAGCGACCTTGGGGCTCTTTTTGTCCTTGCTCGTGATTTTGGGCACCCGCACCTCCATGCCCGAGGCCGACTTCATGGCTTGGGGCTGGCGCATTCCGTTCATCGTGTCGATTTTGTTGTTGGCCACCTCGGTCTACATCCGCTTGTCCATGAACGAGTCCCCCGCCTTTCAAAAGATGAAGGCCGAGGGCAAAACCTCCAAGGCACCCTTGACCGAGTCGTTTGGCGAATGGAAAAACCTCAAAATCGTGATTTTGGCCCTGCTCGGTTTGACCGCAGGCCAAGCCGTGGTGTGGTACTCCGGACAGTTTTACGCCCTCTTTTTCTTGACCCAGACCTTGAAGGTGGACCCCACCACGGCCAATTTGCTGATTGCCGCGTCGCTGTTGATCGGCACCCCGTTCTTTGTGGTGTTTGGCTCCTTGTCTGACAAGATCGGCAGAAAACCCATCATCATGCTGGGCATGCTGTTGGCTGTTCTCACCTATTTCCCCGTCTTTGAAGCCCTCACCAAAGCGGCCAACCCCGACTTGGCCGCCGCCCAAGCGAGCGCCAAAGTGGTGGTCACCCAAGACCCCGCCCAGTGCTCCTTCCAAGGCAGCCCCATTGCCCGTGAAATTGACTTCAAGAGCTCATGCGACGTGGCCAAGCGCTATTTGGCGCAAAACTCGGTGAGTTACATCAACGAAGTGGCCCCCAGTGGCACCCCTGCCAAAGTGACCGTGGGCAGCGTTGAGATCTTGGCGCCAACCGGCAATGTGGTCAACTCCAAGTTCGATGAAGACAGCGTCAAGGCCATCGCCGAGTTCAAGAAAACCTTGGGCGCGGCCTTGAAAGAAGCGGGCTACCCGGCCAAAGCCGACCCAGCCAAAATGGACAAAGTCACCATGACCATCATCCTCACCTATTTGGTGATCTTGGTGACCATGGTCTACGGTCCGATTGCGGCGATGTTGGTGGAGATGTTCCCCACACGCATCCGCTACACCTCCATGTCCTTGCCCTACCACATTGGCAATGGCTGGTTTGGCGGCTTGTTGCCCACCACCGCTTTTGCCATCGTTGCCCAAACCGGTGACATGTACAGCGGACTGTGGTACCCCGTGGTGGTGGCGGGTGTGTGTTTCATCATTGGCATGATCTTTGTGAAAGAAACCAAAGACGTGGACATTTACGCCAACGACTGATCGGCAAAAGACCAGCCCGGCTCGCTGGGCGTTGACTCTCGACGGATGCCGTTCGCGACAACCCTGCAAGCCCCTTGAGGATCGCAAGATCCCAAGGGGCTTTGCCATTGGGGGCGAGAAAACGCCGCCCGTGCTGGGCCTTGCCCCGAAGGTCAGTGAGGATTCGGGGGCTTCGAGAAGGGTTTCACGGCTTTGCCACGCCCGTCCTCTACAATTTGTGGAGTTCTTTGGTGCCCACGTGGGGGTGTTCGAGCCGCCCCAAGGTACCCAACAAGTACCCAACAAGTGCCTAACAAGACCCAAAAAGCGCAAATGAGGCGGTAATTTCCCCCACAACTTGGATCAGGATCTGGGCCTGTAATTCTTCCACCCCAACGACCGTGAGATGACATGACGCAAGGCTTCATTCGTATTCGAGGTGCTCGAGAGCACAACTTGAAGAATCTGGATTTGGACATCAAGACCGGGGACCTCACCGTGGTGACGGGCCCGAGCGGCTCGGGCAAGTCGAGTTTGGTGTTTGACACCTTGTATGCCGAAGGCCAGCGGCGTTATGTGGAGACCTTCAGCGCCTACGCGCGCCAATTCATGGACCGCATGGACCGCCCCCAAGTCGATTTGGTCGAAGGCGTGCCCCCGGCCATTGCCATCGATCAATCCAACCCGGTGCGCAGTTCTCGCTCCACCGTGGGCACCATGACGGAGTTGAATGACCATTTGAAGTTGCTCTTTGCCCGCTTGGGCCGGCTTTTTGACCGCGAAACCGCTTTGGAGGTCAAGCGCGACAGCGCCCAGACGCTGCTGGCGGACTTGGTGGCTCGATTGGGCCATCAAGACCCGCGTTTGGTGGTGACGTTTGCAGTAGAGTTGCCCGCACAGATCACCCAAGAGGACACCGAGCAGTGGCTGAGCGCCTCGGGTTTCACCAAAGTGCAAGCCACCCGAGAAAAAGCCACACCAACAGGACCGCGCAAAGTCCTGGATGTGGTGGCGGATCGCTTCCGCTTGGGCTCGGTGGACCAGTCCCGCGTGGTCGAAGCCCTGGAGACCGCCCTCAAGCGGGGCAACGGCCGGGTGGCGATCTATGTGCTGCACGAAAGCCCTCCCCAAGCGCGGGGCCAAGAAGGGACAGCCGGCCAAGACGCCCAAGACGCCCAAGCCACCCCAGACGTCCTTGAGGCCGCCGTGGCCCCCGAGGTGCTGCATTTCTCCACCGGATTGCATTGCCCCCAAAGTGACCTCACTTACTTGGAGCCCACGCCGTCCTTGTTTTCCTTCAACTCGGCCCTGGGTGCTTGTGAGAAGTGCCGCGGTTTTGGGCGCATCATTGGGGTGGATTACGGCCTGGTGATCCCCAATGACAAATTGACGCTGCGCTCGGGCGCCATCAAAACCATTCAAACGCCGGCCTGGGCCGAGCAGCAAATTGACTTGATGCGGTTTGCAGAAAAAGCCGGCATCCCGCGCGACACCCCCTGGTACCAACTCACCCCCGAGCAGCGCGAGTGGGTGATCAAGGGCTCGCCCGAGTGGAGCGGTAAATGGAAGCAGCAGTGGTACGGCATTGACCGCTTCTTTGAGTATTTGGAGACCAAGGCATACAAGATGCACATCCGCGTCTTGCTCTCCAAATACAGGAGTTACACGCGCTGCACGAGTTGCGAGGGCGCGCGGCTGCAGACCCAAAGTTTGCTCTGGCGCATTGGCAACCACCCCCAAGCGCAAGAGGCGCTCGGGGGCATTGCGCGCTTCATGCCCCAAGGCGTGGCTTGGAGCCAGCAGCAATTGGATGCCCTGCCAGGGCTGTCCCTCCACGACTTGATGCGCTTGCCCATTGAGCGCATGAAGGTGTTTTTTGACCGTTTGCACGACGAGCAATCTGCGCTCACGCTCTCGCAGCAGCAAAGCGCTCAGGCGCAGGCCATGGACTTGCTCCTGGGAGAAATCCGCTCGCGCTTGAAGTACTTGGTCGATGTGGGCATTGGTTATCTGAACTTGGATCGGCAAAGCCGCACCTTGAGTGGGGGCGAGGTGCAGCGCATCAACTTGACCACCGCCTTGGGCACCTCCTTGGTCAACACCTTGTTTGTGCTCGATGAGCCCAGCATTGGCTTACACCCGACAGACATGGGCCGCATCAACCGCGCCATGCTCAATTTGCGCGATGCGGGCAACACCTTGGTGGTGGTCGAGCACGACCCGCTGGTGATGTTTTGTGCCGACCGCATCATTGACATGGGCCCCGGGCCTGGAGAGGCGGGTGGGCAAATCGTCTTTGATGGCAGTTTGGCCGACTTGGCCCAAACCGACACCTTGACGGGCCAGTACCTTGGAGCGCGCAAACAAGTGGGGCTGGGCTTGAAGCGCTTGGTGCAAGACGCCACACCACGCCTGATCATTGAGGGCGCGCGCGAGCACAATTTAAAAAATCTCGACATTGAGTTCCCCCTGCACCGCTTGGTGAGCGTGACGGGGGTGTCGGGTTCGGGCAAATCGACCCTGATCCAAGACATTTTGGCGCCAGCGCTGTTGCGCCATTTTGGCCAAAGCACCGAGTCGCCCGGGGCGCATGACCGCATCTTGGGCGCCGATTATTTGAGCGATGTGGTCTTTGTGGACCAGTCACCCATTGGTAAAACCGCGCGCTCCAACCCGGTGAGTTATGTCGGCGCTTGGGACGCCATTCGCGAGTTGTTCGCGTCCACACCCTTGGCCCGTCAGCGGGGCTACACGGCTTCAAAATTCAGCTTTAACCATGGCGACGGGCGCTGTCCGACTTGCGGGGGCTCGGGCTTTGAGCACATCGAGATGCAGTTTTTGAGCGATGTGTATTTGCGCTGTCAAGACTGCCAAGGGCAGCGCTACAGACCCGAAATCTTGGAGGTCAAGCTCGACAGAGCCCCTTTGAGCGGGGCGGCACAAAGCCTGTCGGTGGCCGATGTGCTGGAGTTGACCGTGAGCCAAGCGGCGAGCCTGTTTCGCCACGACCCCGAGGTCATCCGTGCGCTCCAGCCCATTGTGGACGTGGGGCTCGAGTATGTGAAACTGGGCCAGCCGGTGCCCACCTTGAGTGGGGGCGAGTCGCAGCGCTTGAAGCTGGCCGGCCACTTGGCGCAAGCGGCCAAAGCGCGCGCTCAGATGCGCCAAGCCGTGGCCAAAAAGGGCTCCTTGTTCTTGTTTGACGAGCCCACCACGGGGCTGCATTTTGACGACATTGCCAAGCTCATACGCGCGATGAGAAAACTCATCGATTCGGGAGGCTCGATCGTGCTCATTGAGCACAACTTGGATGTGGTGCGCTCGAGCGACTGGGTGATTGATTTGGGGCCCGAAGGCGGCGAAGCCGGGGGCTACTTGGTCGTGCAAGGCGCACCCGATGACATCAAGTCGCATCCGACCTCCCACACCGCGCAGGCGCTCAGAAGCTACGACCAGAACTTGGGGGCACTGCTGCCTGGCGCTGGCGAGCCAGGAGATCGGCATGCGGCCTTGGGGCTCTTGGGTCAAACCGAGTCTGCACGTCCTCGTTTGCCAAGCCTGCACTCGGGAGAGATCCAAATCATCAACGCCAAAGAGCACAACCTCAAAAACCTCACGGTTCACATACCGCGCGGAAGCTTCAATGTGGTGACCGGGGTGTCGGGTTCGGGCAAGTCGACCTTGGCGTTTGATATTTTGTTCAACGAAGGCCAGCGCCGCTACTTGGAGAGTTTGAACGCCTACGCCAGAAGCATTGTGCAGCCCGCTGCTCGCCCCGAGGTCGATGCCGTCTATGGCATTCCGCCCACCGTGGCGATCGAGCAGCGACTCTCCCGGGGCGGCAGAAAAAGCACCGTGGGCACCACCACCGAGGTGTGGCATTTTTTACGCTTGTTGTACGTCAAGCTCGGTGTGCAGCATTGTGTCCACGACGACCAAGCGGTGATGCCGCAAAGCGTGCAAAGCATTTGCGCGCAACTCATCTCGCGCTTTAAGGGCCAAGAGATTGGGATCTTGAGCCCCTTGGTGATCAACAGAAAAGGCCTCTACACCGATTTGGCGGATTGGGCGCGCAACAAAGGCTATAGCCATTTGCGGGTGGATGGTGAGTTTTTGCCCACGCAGCAATTCCCACGCCTGGACCGCTTCAAAGAGCACACCGTGGAGTTGCCCATCTTGAGCCTCACCGTGGACGTGGCGCGCGAGGAGTTTCTCAGACAAGCGGTGATGCTCGGTCTTGAGCACGGCAAAGGCGTGGTGCATGTCTTGTCGCCTCTCAAAGGCTTGGCCGCCGCCATGATGGTGGGCGCGTCAACGTCTCGCATCGGTGAGCTGCAGGTCTACTCCACCCGACGCGCCTGTCCCGTTTGTGCCGCGTCTTACAGCGAGCTCGACCCCAGGCTTTTTTCCTACAACTCCAAGCACGGCTGGTGCACGAGTTGTGTGGGCACCGGTGTCAAGCTCAATGCCAAGCAGCGCGCATTGCTCGACGACACCACACAAGACGCCTCGCAAAAGGGCCGCGAGCAAACCTTTGCCGAGCCGACCTTGGACGAGTTCGAGGAGGTGACCTGTCCCGCTTGTGAGGGGTCGCGCTTGAACGCGCTCGCGCGCCACGTGCGCTTTCACGGCCAGCCCATCACGAGCTTGGCCCAATTGAGCGTCCAAGCCTTGCGCCAATGGGTGCGGGAGCTAAAGCTCGTGGGCCGAGAGGCGCAAATCGCACGCGACTTGGTCTCGGAAATTGCCCTGCGCTTGGAGTTCTTGGACCAAGTGGGTTTGGGGTATTTGACGCTCGAGCGCGGCGCCCCCACCTTGAGCGGGGGTGAGTCGCAGCGCATTCGCTTGGCCGCACAACTGGGCAGCCACTTGCAAGGCGTGTGTTATGTCTTGGACGAGCCCACGATTGGTCTGCATGCGCGCGACAACCAAATGCTCTTGAACGCCTTGTCACTTCTGTGTCAAAAGGGCAACACCCTGGTGGTGGTCGAGCACGACGAGGAGACCATGCGTCGAGCCGATCATTTGATTGACATTGGACCTGGCGCGGGCAAACGCGGGGGACACTTGGTCGCGCAAGGCCGCGTGCAAGACTTGATGGACCAAAGCGAGTCGGTGACGGGGCGCTATTTGCGTGACGCCATGCGCCACCCGCTGCAGAGCCGGCGCAGCATGGCGGCCTCGAACGAGCCCGTGCAGACCTTGCGAGTGATGGGGGCGAACTTGCACAACCTGAAGGCGGTGCAAGCGGATTTTCCCTTGAAGCGCTTGGTGGCGGTGACGGGCGTGTCGGGCTCGGGCAAGTCCACGCTCGCGCGCGACATCTTGCTGGCCAACGTCCACCAAGCCCTTGCCCATCGACGCTCACCCTCGACGTGGTTGGGCTGTGAGGCGGTGCTGGGCTGGGAGCAGCTCGATCGGGTGCTTGAAGTGGACCAAACACCGATTGGTAAAACGCCGCGCAGTTGTCCGGCCACCTACATTGGGTTTTGGGACACGATTCGAAAGATGTTTGCACAAACCTTGGAGGCGCAAGCGAGAGGATTTGGGCCCGCGCGATTTAGCTTCAACACCGGCGAGGGCCGCTGTCACGGCTGCGAGGGCCAAGGCATGCGCACCATTGAGATGAGCTTCTTGCCCGATGTGAAGGTCTTGTGCGAGGTCTGCAAAGGCGCACGCTTCAATGCCGAGACTTTGGGGGTCACTTGGAGAGGCAAAACCATTGGCGACGTGCTGCAAATGCAAGTCGATGAGGCGGTGGACTTCTTTGCCAGCACGCCCGTGATCGCCCACCCTTTGTCGCTCTTGAAGGACGTGGGGCTGGGGTATTTGACGCTCGGGCAGCCGTCCCCGACCCTGAGTGGTGGGGAGGCGCAGCGCATCAAGCTCGTGACGGAGCTCAGCAAAGTGCGCGACGATGTGGGCAAACGCGGCTACAAAGTGCCCCACACGCTTTATGTGCTCGATGAGCCGACGGTGGGGCTGCACATGTCGGATGTGGACAAACTCATCCGTGTGCTGCACCGCTTGGTCGACGCGGGCCACAGCGTGATCGTGATCGAGCACGATTTGGATGTGATTGCCGAGGCCGACTGGGTGCTCGACTTGGGGCCCGAGGGCGGACAAGGTGGGGGCTTGCTGGTGGCGGCAGGCACGCCAGAGACCTTGGTCAAGCAGCGCACCCACACGGGGGTGGCCTTGAAGCCCGTGCTGGCGCGCTGAGGGCTGGCCCTTTGGGGCTTAGCCTTGAGCGCTTTGCAGGGCCAAGCCGGCGTGTTCTCGCAAGGGGTGAAACCGAATGTCGGGGAAGCGCTCTTGGGCGAGTCGCACGTCATAAGGCGAGGTGCACAAATAGGCCAAGGCCTGGGCCGCATCGGTGGCCATGCGAGCGGGGTAGGCGTTGACGAACTCTTTGAGCTCGGCGGGGGTCTTGGCGGTGATCCAGCGCGCGCCCGTGTAGGGACAAGACTCCAAGCGCACATCGCAGTCGTACTCGGCTTTGAGGCGGTGCTGCACCACCTCGAACTGCAACTGGCCCACGGCACCGAGGAGCATCAAGCCGCCCATCTCAGGGCGAAACACTTGGATGGCGCCTTCTTCGCCGAGTTGGGCCAGTCCGGTTTGCAGCTGCTTGGTGCGCAGCGGGTTTTTGAGCACCACGGTCATGAACAGCTCGGGCGCAAAAAACGGCAGCCCCGTGAACTGCGCGGTGAGTCCATCGGTGATGGTGTCGCCCAGCTGCACGCCACCGTGGGTGGTAAAGCCAATGATGTCGCCGGCGAAGGCCTCTTCCACGGCTTCACGGCGTTGGCTTAAAAAGGTCACGACCGAGGTGGGTCTGAGCTCCTTGGCGGTGCGCTGCACTTTGAGTTTCATGCCCGGTGCGTAACGCCCCGAGGCCACCCGCACAAAGGCAATGCGGTCGCGGTGGGAGGGGTCCATGTTGGCTTGGACTTTGAAGACGACCCCAGAGAAATCGGCCTGGTCGGGCTCGATTGAGGTGAGCACGCCTTGGCCTTTGCTGTTCAATGAGCTCGTGCGGGACTGGGGCGCTGGGGCCAAGTCGACCAAGGCGTCGAGCACCTCCATCACGCCAAAGTTGTTCACGCCCGAGCCAAAAAACACCGGGGTTTGTTGACCCGCTAAAAACGCCTGGCGGTCAAAGCTCGGCGACGCCCCGCGGGCGAGCTCCATGCCGTCAAGCGCCGTCGTGTACTCTTGGCCAAAGCGCGCGAGGAGCGCTTGGGGCTCACTGAGCGGCATGGTCTCAAAGTCTTGCGGTCGCCGCTCAGAGCCGGACTCGAACACTTTCATGCTGTGGGCGTTCAAGTCCATGATGCCACCAAAGGTCTTGCCTTGGCCCACCGGCCAGGTCATGGGCACACAGGGCATGCCGAGTTCACGCTCGACCTCGTCCAAAATGTCCAAGGGGTCGCGCACTTCGCGGTCCATTTTGTTGACAAAGGTGATGATGGGGGTGTTTCTTTGGCGACAGACCTCGATCAAGCGGCGGGTTTGCGCCTCCACCCCGTTGGCCGCATCGATCACCATCAGGGCCGAGTCCACGGCCGTGAGCACGCGGTAGGTGTCTTCGGAGAAGTCTTTGTGACCCGGGGTGTCGAGCAAATTGATCACATGCTCGCGGTAGAGCATTTGCATGACCGACGACGCCACCGAGATGCCACGCTGCTTTTCAATCTCCATCCAGTCGCTCGTGGCGTGGCGGGTGGCTTTCCTTGCTTTGACGGAGCCGGCAATTTGGATGGCGCCAGAAAAGAGCAGCAGTTTTTCCGTGAGCGTGGTTTTGCCCGCATCGGGGTGGGAGATGATGGCAAAGGTGCGGCGACGCTTGACTTCATCGCTTAAGGGGCCGTTTTGCATGTCCAAATTCTCACTTGAGGCGGTGAAGGTAAAAGGGTTCATTTTAGAGCCTGGCGCGCGCGCGCGGGCGCCTCGCTCAGCGTCGGTCCTGAAAGACCCGTCAAAAAGGGCCTTGAGGAGGGGCGGGCTTTACGCCAAGCCCGAAGTCTGGTTAGAATTGCACCCGACCGAGGAGCGATGCAGTTTTTTCTTGGATTTTGAGGGGCCCCTCCAGTGGGCGCTCTTTAAACTCCTTCAAAAAATGAGGCTCGGTTGATACCTTCATCAACGGCGCTCACCCACTGCGACTTTGTGAGGTGAGTTTCGTGAGCCCCGTTCAAGGGGTGTGCGCTCACTCTTTGCGCCAGGCTTACGAGCCGCGCCGTGTTGCAGTGGTCTTCATTATTCTCTTTGGAGTATCAAGACATGAACGCTGCGATCAAGCCCCTGCACACCACCGATTATTTGGTGGCCGATTTATCCTTGGCCGAATGGGGCCGAAAAGAAATCAAAATCGCCGAGACCGAAATGCCCGGTCTGATGGCCATTCGCCAAGAATTCGCCCAGTCCAAGCCCTTGAAAGGCGCGCGCGTCACCGGCTCCTTGCACATGACCATTCAAACGGCCGTGTTGATCGAGACCTTGCAAGCCTTGGGTGCTCAGGTGCGTTGGGCCTCTTGCAACATTTACTCCACCCAGGACCATGCCGCCGCGGCCATTGCTGCCGCTGGCACCCCGGTGTTTGCCAAAAAAGGCGAGAACCTCACCGAGTACTGGGACTACACCCACCGCATTTTTGAGTTTGCTGCGGCCAACTCCCCTGGCGAAGGCCCCAATATGATTTTGGACGATGGTGGCGACGCCACCTTGCTCATGCATTTGGGCAAGCGCGCCGAGACCGATGCCTCACTCTTGGCCAACCCCACCAGCGAAGAAGAGACCTGTTTGTACGCGGCCATCAAAGCCAAATTGGCCCAAGACCCAACCTGGTACAGCAGAAAAGGTGCAGAGATCATTGGTGTCACCGAAGAGACGACCACTGGCGTGCACCGCTTGAATGAGATGTCTCGCGATGGCAGCTTGATGTTCCGTGCCATCAACGTGAACGACTCGGTGACCAAGAGCAAGTTTGACAATTTGTACGGCTGCCGCGAGTCCTTGGTGGACGGCATCAAGCGCGCCACCGATGTGATGATCGCCGGTAAAGTGGCGGTCGTGGCCGGTTACGGCGACGTGGGCAAGGGCTCTGCCCAGGCCTTGCGCGCCTTGAGCGCCCAGGTGTGGGTGACCGAGATCGATCCGATCAACGCCTTGCAAGCGGCCATGGAAGGCTACAAAGTGGTCACCATGGACTACGCGGCCGACAAGGCGGACATCTTTGTGACGGCCACGGGCAACAAGCACGTGATCACCCACGCGCACATGTTGGCCATGAAGGACCAAGCCATCGTTTGTAACATTGGTCACTTTGACAATGAAATTGATATCGCGTCGATGGAAGCCTACACCTGGGAGGAGATCAAGCCCCAGGTGGATCACATTTTGCTGCCAGGCGGCAAGCGCATCATCATGCTCGCCAAAGGCCGCTTGGTGAATTTGGGCTGTGGCACAGGACACCCCAGCTTCGTGATGAGCTCCTCCTTTGCCAACCAAACCATTGCGCAAATTGAACTCTTCTCTCATCCCGAGCGCTACGAGTCGGGCCAAGTTTATGTCTTGCCCAAGCACTTGGATG
>CAISQQ010000184.1 GCA_903887655.1 uncultured Burkholderiales bacterium | reverse complement strand
GCGCTCCAAATACCGCACCGCTGTCAAGAACGTTGAAAAAGCCGTTCTGGCCGGTGACAAAACCAAAGCCACCGAATTGTTCGCCAGCATGCAAGCCGTGGTCGACACGATTGCAGACAAAGGCATTTTCCATAAAAACAAAGCGGCCCGTGACAAGAGCCGTTTATCCACCAAAGTGAAAGCTTTGGCCCTCGCGGCCTGATTCATTTCAGGTCTTCGCCCGGTCTGACCCGTCAGACCGCCGTTTGAGAGGGTGCGCTGTCAGCAAAGCAAAAAAGCCGCTTTTAAGCGGCTTTTTTGTGTCTGAATACAAATCAACTGGGGAAGGCTGTTGAATCTGAGCGCTGGAACAGCGCCGGTCTCAAGCGTGGTGAAACTTCTCTTCGAGCGCCTGGGCCGAACAAGCGGGGGTGATTTGCAAATCGTTGTCTTTGGCAAAATTCATCAAAAAGTCCCAGGCCATGGGCTGGGTGGCTTGGAGTTGACGATTGATCACCACGCACTTAAAGCCACTGAATGAGTTGGGCACACACCAAGGCGAGTAACTCAAATGGGAACCCGGCTTGGGCCCCCCGGGTCTGAAGGCACTCATGACGCCGGCCAGGCGCTCTGCCCAGTCGCTGGGTCTGAATTTTTTACCGTGGGAGGTCACCCCCACAATGAAGAGTTCGGTTGCGTTGCTGTTGTCTTGCTCAGTAGTGACTGACATGGTGTGCCTCGTTGGTCAAATAAACCTGGCGATGACCACTCAATCTTTGATGCAGGCAGAGATGACACCGTCCTCTCTGTGAACCGACCCCAAGGTGAATGATCACAACTGTCTTTGGTCTTCGCGGCACAATTCTAGTCTGAGAAAACCCTTGTGTCCAAGGGACTTTACAACCAAAATGTGAATTTATTGGTACAAAGTCTCTTTTTTGAAGTCCTCAAGCGCCAAAATTGTGGAATGACCCGTCTTTTTCTCCTCTCAAGCTTGGGTTATGTTAAGAAATGGGTGCGGCTTTTTAGAGACAAGCCACTAAAATAGAAAACCGACTGGGGTTGCCTCGCGTTAACCCCAAGCTCCACAACCCCACCCCGCTGAGGCCACCATGACCGACCTGTCCCTGCCCCCCACCTTCAAGCCAGAGAATGCCCAAGCCAGCGCTGTCATGAACACCTACGCACGCATGGAGGTGACGTTCAGTCACGGCAAGGGGCTTGAGATGTGGGACTTGGAGGGCAGGCGGTATTTGGACGCTTTGGCCGGTATTGCGGTCAACACCGTCGGGCACGGTCACCCTCGGTTGGTGGCGGCCTTGCAAGACCAAGTCGCACAGATGATTCACTGCTGCAACTACTACCATGTCCAAACGCAAGAGCAGTTGGCCGCCAAGCTGGTGGAACTCTCGGGCATGAGCAATGTGTTTTTTTGCTCCACTGGCCTTGAAGCGAATGAGGCCGCGATCAAACTCGCGCGCAAATTTGGTTCCAAAAAAGGCATCGAGCGCCCCGAAATCGTGGTTTATGAAAAGTCCTTCCACGGCCGCTCAATTGCCACCTTGAGCGCGACCGGCAACACCAAAATTCAAGCTGGTTTTGGCCCCTTGGTGGAGGGCTTCATTCGCGTGCCCATCAACAGCCTGCAAGCCCTTGAACAAGCCACCCACAACAACCCCAATGTGGTCGCGGTCTTTTTGGAGGCGATTCAAGGCGAAGGCGGCATCAACGTGATGGATTTGGAATACTTGCGCCAGGTGCGCGCCCTCTGTGATGAGCGCGACTGGTTGTTCATGATCGATGAAGTGCAGTGCGGGATGGGTCGCACGGGCAAGTGGTTCGCCCACCAGTGGGCAGGCATTCAACCCGATGTGATGCCCTTGGCCAAGGGCTTGGGCTCGGGTGTCCCCGTCGGGGCGGTGGTGGCGGGGCCCAAAGCGGCTCATATTTTCGAGCCCGGCAACCACGGCAGCACCTTTGGCGGCAACCCGTTGGCCATGCGCGCTGGCATTGAGACGATCGCCATCATGGAGGCAGACCATTTGGTCGAGAACGCGGCCAAGATGGGCACCTATTTGCAAACCCGTTTAGAGCAAGAGCTCCAAGGCGTCGCGGGCTTTGTGCAATGCAAAGGCAAGGGATTGATGATTGGGATCGAACTGGATCGGCCGTGTTCTGCGCTCATGGGGCAGGCACTGGCGGCGGGTCTGCTGCTGAGCGTCACCGCCGACTGCATCATCCGCTTGGTGCCCGCGTTGATCATTGAGGCGTCGCACTGCGATGAGATCGTGTCCATTTTGGTGCCCTTGATCAAGAAATTCTTAAAGTCCACATGAAGCACTACCTGCAGTTTTCTGATTTCACAGCGCAAGAGTACGAATACTTATTTCAACGCGCCGCGCTCATCAAGGCCAAATTCAAAACCTATCAAAAGCACCAACCGTTGGTGGACCGCACCTTGGCGATGATCTTTGAGAAGGCCTCCACCAGGACGCGCGTGAGCTTTGAGGCGGGCATGTACCAGCTCGGGGGTTCGGTGCTCAACCTCACCAGTGGGGACAGCCAAATGGGTCGCAGCGAGCCCATCCAAGACACCGCGCGGGTGATCAGCCGCATGGTGGACCTGGTGATGATCCGCACCTTTGGACAAGAGCGCATCAACCAGTTCGCGCTGCACTCTCGCGTGCCCGTGATCAACGGCCTCACCAATGAATTTCACCCATGCCAAATTTTGGCCGATTTGTTCACCTTCTTTGAACACCGCTCTGTGCAGTCCTCTCCATTGGCTTGTTTCAAAGACAAGATCGTCGCCTGGGTGGGGGACGGCAACAACATGGCCAACAGCTGGCTACAAGCCGCCGACTTGTTGGGCTTTAAAGTCCATGTGAGCACCCCTTCGGGCTATGAGATTGACCAGTCGATTGCAGGTCTTCGCTCACTCGAGAGCTACCGCGTCTTTGAAGACCCCCACGAGGCCTGTGCTGGCGCGGATTTGGTCACCACCGATGTTTGGACGAGCATGGGGTTTGAAGCTGAGAATGATGCGCGTAAAAAAGCCTTCCACAACTGGTGTGTCGACGCTCAGATGATGGCCCGGGCCAAGCCCGATGCCTTGTTCATGCATTGCTTGCCTGCGCACCGCGGCGAAGAAGTGAGTGCTGAGGTGATCGATGGCCCGCAGTCGGTCGTGTGGGACGAGGCCGAGAACCGCATGCATGTGCAAAAGGCCTTGATGGAGTATTTACTCCTAGGTCGTCAGTGACGCTCGTCCTGAGCCTATCCACCTCAAGCCGAATACAGCCACGGCAGGTCCATCAACCGCGTGCCGAATACAGCAAGCGCGCGGTCTCGCATGAAACCCAGCGCACCCCCCCAATGAAATAGGCTGGCATTGCGCGAGGCACGCCGCTGCACCTGCGCGCAGCGCTGCCAGCGCCATTGAGCATACAGCGCCAAGCGCTCACTCACCAGCAAACTGCGCTCACCCCAACAGCTTGACAACGCTTGTGCGTCCTCAATGGACATGCCGGCACCTTGGGCCAAATAGGGGAGCATGGGGTGCGCCGCATCCCCCAAGAGGGCCACGTGACCTTGACACATCCCTGCACCACTCAAGAGCGGCTTGGCCGCAAAGAGGGGCCACACGCTCCACGCGGGCACCAAGCTGGCCACTTCCTGCAAGGCCGTGCAGCTGCGCGCCAGTGCGTCTTGCAATGCCTGCAAGTCCTGCGACGACTCTGCCTGGGACATGGGGTTTTGAGTCGGGTGTTGATGCCAGGGGTTACTGAGAAAGCGGCGTTGGCGGGCAAGATGCTGGGCTCGCTCAGCGGCCCGAGCGCTCTCGATCTCCAAGAGCACCACCACGTTGAACCACTCCCCGCCCCTCACGGGGTATTGCACCCAGTGCATCTTTGGCCCCAAGAACAGCCGCACAGCGTTGCTGCGCAACGCAGCTGGCAAGTCGGCCCTCGCCACCAAGGCCCGGTAAGCCAAATGCCCCGTGTATTGAAGCGGTGGCGCTTGAAAAAGGTGCTCGCGCAACGGACTAAAGACGCCATCCGCGCCAATCAATGCCTGGGTGAGATGGGTCTGAACTTGAACGGCATTCCCTCGCCCCGAGGGCGCGACCTCACCGCGCTCGGTCTCGGGCCCAAGCGTCAAACCCTCAGCCCGAACACCAAAGGCGAGCAAATCGGCTTGGGATGGAGTGCGCTCCCCGCTGTCAATTGCCAGCAGCGTCTCGGGCAGGAGTCGTTCACCCAGTCGCAATTGCGTGAGTCCCAAGCGCTCCACCCCTTCTCGCAAGAGTCTTTGCAAGTCTGCACGCATGAGCGTTGCATAGGGCGCGCCATAGCGCACTTGACAGCGTGACCCCAAGGGCAAGGCACAGAGCACCTCACCGCTCTTGGCGTTCAACGCCTCGATGCGTTCAGGCCAAGCGGCGCAATCAAAAAGCGCCTTCTCCAAGCCCCAAGCGATCAAGCGCCGGGTGGCGTTGGGGCCCAGTTGCACACCCGCTCCCTCTTCTGACCATTGGGCTTGGCGCTCAAACACAACACTGGATACCCCCGACCTCGCCAAAGCCAAGGCAGCACTCAAGCCCCCAATGCCCCCACCACTGATCGCCACCTCATGGCTGCCAGTCATGCGAAGACTCGGTCGACTTCCGCGAGCCAATGGCGCTTGAGAGCCTCGGGCATGAAGCTCGCTTCAAATGAGCATTTGATGAGTTGCTCAATATCTGGGGGAGTCAACCCCAAGCTTTGCGCCACCTGCAAGTAGTTCTCGTTGAGGTAGCCGCCAAAGTAGGCAGGATCGTCCGAATTGATCATCACACACAAGCCCAGATCGAGCATTTTTTTGATCGGGTGATCCTCCATCTGGGCAAACACACACAGACGCACATTGGACAAGGGACACACCGTCAAGGGTGTTCGCGTGCGAGCCAAGTAATCCATCAAGGCGGGGTCCTTCATCGCTTGCACACCGTGGTCAATGCGCTCGGCATACAGGTTCTGCAAGGCACTCCAAATGTAGGCAGGCGGGGCTTCTTCGCCGGCATGGGCGACACAATGCAGGCCCAAGGAGCGGGCTTTTTCAAACACGTTTTTAAATTTTTCTGGGGGATGCCCAATCTCGCTCGAGTCCAAGCCCACACCGATGAAATGCTGTCGATACGGCAACGCCTCTTGCAAGGTTTGAAGTGCACTCTCCTCGTCCAAGTGCCGTAAAAAACACAAAATCAAATTCGCTGAAATCTTAAAGTCACGGCCCGCATCCACCAAGGCGCGACTTAACCCTTCGATCACGACTTGCATGGCCACGCCACGTGCGGTGTGGGTTTGCGGGTCAAAGAAAATCTCAGCATGCACAACGCCCTGGGCATGCGCTTTCTTTAAATAAGCATAGGCCATGTCGTAGAAGTCTTGGTGCTTCAACAGCACGCTAGCACCGGCATAGTAAATGTCTAAAAAGCTTTGCAAATCCTCAAAAGCATACGCCGCCTTCAAGGACTCCACGCTCGCATAGGGCAAGCTCACTTGATTTCTCTGGGCCAATGCAAAGATCATCTCAGGCTCGAGTGAGCCCTCAATGTGGATGTGCAACTCGGCTTTCGGACAAGTTTCGATCAACTGCTTGAATTCGGGTGAGAGTGAGCGTGTAGCGCTAGACATGGGTCAATCCATTGAAAAAAACGTCAAAAAAACTCAAGCCTCGCAAAAAGGGGCCTCGCATGAGGCCCCCCAGAGGTCATCTTCAATCAGGCCTCTCCTGATCATAGCGCTCCAAGCAGGAGCATGATGGCGCTATTATTTCTTATCGCCACCGGGCACCTTGCCCTCAACACCTTTGACATAGAAATGAATACCACTCAAAAAGCCATCATCGGCGACGGTGTCTTTTTTAACCACTTCTTTGCCCGTGTTGTCGACAATGGGGCCCTTCCAGATGGCAAAACTGCCATCGGCCAAGCCTTTTTTGATTTCATCAATTTTGGCTTTGGTGTCGGCAGGGACATCGTCAGCGATGGCCACCAAATCGATGGCGCCTTCTTTCACGCCCCACCATGACTTTTGATTGCCCGCCCATGTACCGGCCAAGTAATCCTTGGTGGTCTTGATGTAGTAAGGCGTCCAATTGATGACGGCCGAAGCCAAGTGGGCCTTGGGGCCATAAGCGGTCATGTTGGAATCCCAACCAAAAGCGCGCTTGCCTTTTTCCTCAGCGGTTTTGAGCACCGCCGGTGAATCGGTGTTTTGGAACAAAATGTCCGCGCCGCCGTTGATCAAGGACGTGGCCGCTTCAGTCTCCTTGGGGGGATTGAACCACTCGTTGACCCAAACCACTTTGGTCTTGACTTTGGGATTGACCGATTGTGCGCCCAAGGTAAAGCTGTTGATGTTGCGAATCACTTCTGGAATCGGCACTGAACCCACCACCCCCAGAACGTTGGATTTGGTCATAGAGCCAGCCACCACACCCGCCATGTAAGCGCCTTCATAGGTGCGTGAATCGTAGGTGTTCATGTTGGGTGCTTGTTTGTAGCCGGTGGCGTGCTCAAACTTCACATCAGGGCTCTCACCGGCCACCTTCATCATGGTGTCCATGTAACCAAAGGTGGTGCCGAAAATCAATTTATTGCCTTGGCCCACCATGTCTTTGATGACACGCTCGGCGTCAGCCGACTCGGGCACGTTCTCAACAAAGGAGGTGGAGATTTTGTCGCCGAATTCTTTCTCCAGGGCTTTTCTGGCGTTGTCGTGTGCAAACGTCCAACCACCGTCCCCGACTGGGCCCACATAGGCAAAGGCAATTTTGACAGGCTCGGCCTTGGGAGCTTGCGCCTCGGGCTTGGCTTCCTCTTTTTTACCGCAGGCCACCAGCATGGCCAGGGAGATGACACTCAGTGCGCCTAAGCGAACCAAGGAGCGTTTGGGTTGATCGATCATGATTAACAATTCCTTTAAAAGTGAAGGTTGAAAAAAATAACTCAAGGTGAGCCGGGAAAAAACGATTTGCCAATGGATGACGGCATGTTCAGGC
>CAISQQ010000183.1 GCA_903887655.1 uncultured Burkholderiales bacterium | reverse complement strand
CGATTTCAAAAAAATGTAGCCGCCCCGCCGGCCGCTCATGGAGCGCCGCCGCTCTCCTTGCTGAGGCTCTAGCGCCCGTGGCGGATTATTCCGGCTCGATCCCCGCCGTCTTGGCCACCTTGGCCCACTTGTCAAGCTCCACTTTGATGAGCTGGGCAAATTCTGGGGCACTGCTGGCCACGACTTGTGCGCCGTCTTGCGCCAATTTGTCGCGCACCTCTTGGCGCTTCAACGCTTTGACGGCGTTCACACCCAGCCACTCCAGCACCTCTTTGGGGGTGCCAGCCGGCGCCAACAAACCGTACCACTGGGTGGAGAGGTAACCGGGCAGACCCGCTTGGGCCACGGTGGGCACATTGGGAAATTGCTCAATGCGCTTGTCCCCACTCACGGCAATCGCCCTCACCTTGCCCGCTGCGATCAAAGGACTCGCTTCGAGCGCATTGGCAAACAGACTGCTCACTTGACCCGACAACAAGTCGGACATGGCCCCCGAAGTTCCCTTGTAAGGAATGTGCTGCAGCGCGATACCGGCCATGCTTTTGAGAAGCTCCATCGACATATGGGGCGAGGTGCCGATGCCCGCGCTGGCGTAGTTGAGGTTGGATTTTTTGGCCAACTCCATGAACTGCGCCAAGTTTTGCACCGGCAGCTTGGGGTAGACCAGCAAGATATTGGGCACGGTGGCGGCCACGGTGATGGGCGCAAAATCTTTCACCGGATCAAAGCTGATGCTCTTATAGAGCACCGTGTTGAGCACCAAGGTGCTGGGCACCATGAGCAAGGTGTAGCCATCGGGTGTTGACTTGGCCACGGCGGTGATCCCAATCATGTTGCCCGCACCCGCCTTGTTCTCGATGAAAAAGGACTGGCCCGCTTGGGCCGTGAGCTCTTGCGCCAACACCCTCGCGACAATGTCGGTCCCCCCACCAGGCTGAGACGGCACGATAATTTTGACGGGATGGCTTGGATAGGCTGCAGTGGATGCATTGGACCCATTGGCCACTTGGGCCCACGACGGCGCGGCCTGCAAGAGCGCCCAGACGCCAACGGTGATAAAAAGCGCAAAGCGGCGACGAGATTGCTTGTCAGCGGTCTTGAAGCCTCTTTGTCTGGAGTTTGAAGACGGTGCGTTCATGCACCTGCCCCTGCCGAAGACGCCAGATGGGGATAAATTGGCGCCGACAACACCACGCCTGTGCACTCGCCAAATCCAATCGACACCGCGCCAGCACGGCGTGCCTTGGCCCGCAAGGTGATGGCGTCCCCATCTTGCAAGGCGATGCGCGTCTCGCCATGGCCCACGTCCAAGGGAGCCTTGGCGGCTTGGGTGATTTCAGTGATGCACGCGCGCGACTCGTCCGTGGGTCCCGAGATCGTGCCACTGCCCAGCAAATCCCCGCTTCTCATGTTGCAGCCGTTGCTGGCGTGGTGGGCCAGCATCTGGCCAAAACTCCAATACAAATGTTTCAAATGGGTTTGGGTGATTTGAAGCCCCGTCTCGCCCAAAGCGCGCTGCGACGGGGTTTGAAGCCAAGCCTCGAGCTCGATATCAAACCCCCCGTGGGTTTGATCGTGAACACTGCAGAGGTAAGGCAAGGCCTGGGGGTCGCCCTCGGGCCTGGCGTTGAGGGGCATGCGAAACGGTGCCAAAGCCTCTTGGGTCACGATCCAAGGCGAGATGGAGGACATGAAGCTTTTGCCCAAAAAAGGACCCAAGACCGACTCCCACCACTGAATGCTTTTGGCCGACCAGTCGTTGAGGAGGACCCAGCCAAAGAAGTGCTCGTGCGCGCGCTCGAGGGCAATGGGTTGACCCAACGGGTTGCCCCGTCCGATGAAGCCCGCGAGCTCGAGCTCAAAGTCGAGCATGGGGGCGGGGCCAAACACCACCTGTCCTGCCGCGTCTTTGAACTGGCCGTTGGGGCGCACGACCGGCGTGCCACTCACCCGGATGGAGGATGCACGGCCATGGTAGGCGACGGGCAAATGTTTAAAGGCCTCTGGCAGCGGTTGCGCCAAACCTTTGAAGCGGCCGTGGCGCTCGGTGTGGTACTCGGAGGTCAAAAAATCGGTGTAGTCACCGATGGCACAGGGCAGTCGCATCTGAACCGCATCGCGCTCAATGAGCAGCACTTTGGCGAGGCGCTTGATTTTCTTTTGTGAAGACTCCTGGAACTCGTCTGGCGGTGTATCGGCGCCCAAAAGAGCGCTCAGCGAGCGTCTGAGCGCGTGCACCAGCCTGGGCTCGAGACCCATCAATGCGTTGAGCTCAGCGCCTTTGACGCTTTGGGCCGCGAGCAATGCGTCGCCTTCGAGCAGGCGCAAATTCGTGAGCGCCTGCACATCGAGCACGCTCTCGCCAATGGCCACGCCCCAGCTCACGCGGCCAGCGTGTTCATAAACCCCCAAGGGCAGGTTTTGCAGCGGAAAATCCGTCTCGGCAGCATTGGCCGACTCGACCCAAGATTGCCGACTCGGATCGTGTGTGGTGTTGAGTTCAAGGGTGGACATGAAGGGCCTGGTGGGGTGAAGTGAGCATTGTTGTGGGCGGTCAAAAGTGGGCAGTGGGCCAACGAGGCCACCCGGTCAATCGACCTCGGGTTTGAAGGCTTTGATCAGGCGGCCCCATTTTTTGTTTTCCGATTCGATGTCGGCGCGAAAGAGTTCGGGCGAACTCTTGACCGGGTCCAAGCCCGTTTGGGCCATGTCTTTTTGAAATGCGGCATCGTTTTCACTGGCCGTGATGGCTTGAGAGATCAGCCTGAGCACCTCAGGTGGGGTTGCTGCGGGAGCCACCAAACCCACCCACGAGTAGGCCTCAAAGTCGCCGCCAATCACCTCGCGAACGGTGGGCACTTGCGGCAGTTGAGGCGCGCGAGCGCGCCCGCCTGTCGCGATGATGTTCAATCGGTCTGATTTCACAAACGGCAAGACCGATGGTATGGTCTCCATGGTCATGTCCACTTGACCGCCCAAGAGGTCGTTCAAAGCCGGTGTCCCCCCCTTGTACGGCACGTGCAGCATGTCAAAGTGCCCCTCGCTCTTGAGCCACTCGCCCACGAGGTGGTTCAACGAGCCGTTGCCCGCCGAGCCATAGGAGAGTTTTTGGGAGGCCGACAAGGCGATGAACTCTTTGAGGCTCGTGGCCTTCAAGCCGCTTCGCGAGACCAAGATCACCGGACTTCTGGCGATCATGGCCAAGGGGGCAAATGAGGTGAGCGGGGCGTAAGACAATTTGGCATACAAGGTGGGCGCAACCCCCAAGCTGCTCGTGCTCCCCCACAGCAAGGTGTAGCCATCGGGGGTGGACTTGGCCACATAGGTCGAGCCGGTCGTGCCACCGGCACCGGCGCGGTTTTCCACCACAAAGGACTGTTTGAAGTGGGTGCTCAAAAACTTGGCCATGAGGCGTGCACTCGAATCGGTGGGACCGCCTGGAGGAAAGGGCACCACCACCGAGACGGGGCGATTTGGATAGGGGCCCGCAGAGGTGGGCGCAGCGCTTGCCGCTGCCGCAGACGGGCTGCTGCTCGCCCCGTTTGAGATGGGCGCTGAAGGAGCGGATGAAGGAGCGGATGGGGTAGCGGATGAAGTTGGATTTTGACTGGAGCCTTGAGCTTGTGAGTTGATGGGCGCTTGGGCGATCAGTGCCAAGGCCAGGCACAACGCCAAGCCGCTCAAGCGCTGAGGTGTTCTGGGGCGAAGGATGAGCATGGTGGGACCGTACAGGCCATGGAGGTGAATGAAGCACTTATTTTAAAGACAGGCGCTCAGAACTTCAAAGGTGAACGAAGCGGTTTTTCGATTATTTCAAAGGCCGCTCAAGGGTAAGCCCTAGCGCTCGAGGGGCAAGACTTGTGTTGATATGGTCGGGCTCGAACAAAACCATCAAGGGAGACATTCACCATGAAAACCGTCAAATTCACCGCCAGACTCATCATCGCCTCAGCGCTGAGCAGTTGTGCCCTCCTTGCAAGCCCTCTGTGGGCGCAAAATGCAGTCAATCCACAAGACACGATTCCTGACAAAATGCCCTTCAATATTCCGTTTGGCTCCCCCATTGGCTTAGAAAAAGCCGAGCAGGTCTTGAACACCGCGATCGCAGAGGCCAACCAACGCGATTGGAAAATGATTTGCACCGTGATGGACCAATCGGGTGAAATGGTCATCTTCAAAAGAATGGACAACGCGCAACTCGCCTCCATCAGCATCTCCATGCACAAAGCGCGCACCGCAGCAAGATACCGTCGCGAGACCAAGGCCTTTGAAATCGCGATCCAAACCAACCCCTATGTCGCCACCCTGGACGACGTGATCGCCTCTCGGGGCGGCGTCCCACTCGTGGACCATGGCAAACTGATCGGCGCCATTGGCTGCTCTGGGGGCACGGGCTCGCAAGACGAGCTGGTCGCCAAAACAGGGGCCGCCTTGATCAACCGCTGAGAGACTGTCGCCCTTGGCGCTTGTGGTCCACCGTCTGAAAACCGAGCAGGGTCAGGCGCCACGGGCGCCACGAGCGACGCTTTAGCCTCTCAAAAAAAGCGTCACCAAGGGCTCTTCGCCCACTTGCCTGGAGCTGTGGCCGTGGCGCTCGGGGTCGAACTCAACGCCAGGAGGCGGCGTGTCGGCCGAGTAAAAGTGCTCGCCGGGCTTAAAAACGCGCGACTCGCCGTTGTGCAAATTGATTTGCATCTGGCCTTGCAAAATAAACACCCACTGGGGCGTGGTGGTGCAATGAAACGCACTCGCAAACCCAACAGGGCTGTGGCGCAATTGGTAGCCCTGACTGGGCATCAGGGCCGACAATTGGGATTGCGGCTGGCCTTGATCCAGAGCGATGAGCTCTTCTTTGAACAAAGCCTCGCCGCTCTCGGCGGTGTAGAGCACGGTTTGTTTGAATGTGGGCATGGTCAGTTGGGGTTGAGCGGATATTGGGGGGATTGAATGCCTAAGCCCACGAGTGTAGCGCCAAGCTTGAGAAGTTTGCACCCGAACGCGAAGGCCTGGGGCACGAGGAGCGCCGGGTCTGGGGCCCAACTCACGGAAGCGGTTTTGCGCATCGGCGG
>CAISQQ010000182.1 GCA_903887655.1 uncultured Burkholderiales bacterium | reverse complement strand
GAATTTAATCGGACAAGAGGGGAAAGGATTTAAATATATTTTAGACGGCATGAATGCTGAGCGTATTTTGGTCGGTACTGAAGCCGTAGGAGATGGTCGTTGGTGCTTGAACCATGCGGTGAACTATGCAAACAATCGAACCGTATTTGGCCGAAGTATTGGCAAGAACCAAGGTGTCCAATTTCCTTTGGCAAGAGCGCACATAGAGTTAGAAGTGGCCGATACGATGTGTCGCAAGGCCGCGGCCTTGTTTGATGCCAAACAAGAGTGTGGCGAGGCTGCAAATATAGCGAAGTTGGTGGCTTCAGAGGCTGCGTTCAAGGCGGCTGATGTGGCCATGCAGACGCTTGGTGGATATTCATTTGCAAAGGAGTATGAATTGGAGAGAAAGTGGCGAGAGAGTCGTCTCTATCAAATTGCACCAATTTCTACAAATATGATTTTGGCTTATATTGCACAACACGTTTTGGGTCTAGAGCGGTCATACTAGGGACTGTGCAATCATACACATCAATTCAAGCGCTCAATAAAAGCGAATAACAAACACAATCACAAAGGCAACAATTGAAGCACTTACTATCGCACATCAAAGTTTTGGATTTAAGCAGGGTTCTCG
This sequence comes from uncultured Burkholderiales bacterium, assembly GCA_903887655.1. GTDB lineage: Bacteria > Pseudomonadota > Gammaproteobacteria > Burkholderiales > Burkholderiaceae_C > Limnohabitans. The sequence goes on along the minus strand of CAISQQ010000182.1, from coordinate 1,054 downwards.
CCGGTCCTTGGTCTGGTCAGATATTGGCAGATTTGGGCGCTCAAGTGATCAAGGTCGAAAGGCCAGGCGCTGGGGACGATACCAGAGCCTGGGGGCCTCCTTTTTTAAAGGATGAAAACGGTGAAAACTCAAAAGAATCTGGCTATTACTTAGGCGTCAATCGAGGGAAAGAATCCATCACGGTCGATATCTCCCAACCCAAAGGTCAAGAAATTATTAGGGCGTTGGCAAAAGAAGCCGATATCATTTTGGAAAATTACAAGGTTGGAACCCTTGAGCGTTACAACTTGGATTATGAAAGTATAAAAAAAGTCAACGAAAAAATAATTTATTGCTCGATCACCGGTTTTGGTCAAACAGGACCAAAATCAAGTCACTTGGCCTATGATTTTTTAATTCAAGCCATGGGGGGGTTGATGAGTGTCACGGGCGAGAAGGATCAAAATCCTGGTGGTGGCCCGCAAAAGGTAGGCATTCCTATCATCGATTTGATTACTGGGAGTTATGCCACGATTGGTATATTGGCCGCGCTATCTAACCGCGAGGTCACGGGGGAGGGTGAGTACATCGACATGTCAATGTTGGATGTACAGGTGGGTTTGCTCTCTAATCAAGCGATGAATTTTCTGATGACGGGAAAAACGCCAGTCAGAGGGGGCAACGCGCACCCCAATATACAACCTCAAGATGTTTTTAAGTGCTCTGATGGACAGGTGGTGTTGGCGGTTGGCAATGATGGTCAATTTGTGAGCCTTTGCAACGCCTTGGGTTTGCCGGAGTTATCGATGGACGACCGGTTCAAAACGAACGCACTCAGGGTCAAAAACCAACTCGAATTGAGGCCTCACCTTGACGCTGCATTTCTTAAAAATACGCGTGCATTTTGGACAGAGAAAATGGAGGCCGCAGAGGTGCCTTGTGGGCCAATCAACTCTGTTGCCGAGGCTTTGAATGATCCACAAATTGTTCACCGAAAAATGGTCAGACAGTTGGATCATCCAGTCTCAGGCAAAGTCTCCCAGGTGATGACGCCGTTTCACTTTAAAAATGCAAG
>CAISQQ010000181.1 GCA_903887655.1 uncultured Burkholderiales bacterium | reverse complement strand
TTATTTTTTTACAAGTTTATTGCCCGAAAGGCTGGCATGAGCGATAACGACCAAGACCTCATACGACTCACCGCAATGCAAGAGGTGGCACAAGGCAATGTCAACCCAACACTCTGGTCCAAGGCCAAAGAGCTCTCTAGGGGTGATACTCAATCGATTGAAAACCACTACATCACGCTCAGGATGATGGCCATGCAAGACACCATCAAGTCTCATGTGCGCGATCAAATCAAAGCCGAAATTGCCAAAAAAATGGCTCGAGCACCCGACTTTTTAAGCGCAAAAGACCTGCTCAAACGCAAAGCATCAAAGTAACACTTTGGGGGGTTTGAGGGGCGTTGCTTTGACTTTTTCGACACGCCGCCCATCCAGCGCCAGCACCGTCAAATTCCATCCTTCGCATTGAACACTATCGCCAAGGGTACTCACTCGCCCACTGAGCGCAAACATCAATCCACCCAGCGTGTTGTAATGCCCTTTGTCTTCATAAGGCAGTAGGTGCTCGATCTTCAGTCTTATTTTTAATTCTTGGATTGGCATCAAGCCGTCTAGGATCAAGGAGCCATCGCTCTCGGCTTTCTCCAACCCCTGCAAAGGCTTGGCCGCCAAAGCCCACTCCCCAGTGATGGCTTCCAGTAAATCTCTTGGCGTCAAAAGCCCTTGTACATCACCATATTCGTCCACCACCAAAACCATGCGAGCAGCAGTGGTCAAATAATCATGGGTGAGCTTGTCTGGGCGGCGAAATTGTTCGAGCAGATCAAGTCCCGTTAAGGTCTCAGGCACAAATGAGGCTGGCGTTGCCAATTGGGCCATGGTGACTTGAGTGCTAGACGGGTCCGATTGTTCAATCATTTGCCCCAGACTCACAATACCAATGACGTGACTCAAGTCTCCACGGCAAACGGGATACCAGGAATGGTAGGTTTCATTCTTGATTTTTTCATGGGCAGCTTGAGCTGTGCTGTCTGCACTCAACCAGACAATCTCGCTTCGAGGCACCATCATCGACGTCAAGGGTCGGTCATCCAGATGAAAAACATTTTTCACCATTTGATGCTCTTGAAGTTCAATCAAACCAGCATCCACGCCCTCGGACAAACTTGCACTGATTTCTTCTTGCGTGACCACTCTTTTTGCTTGCGAATCGATGCGCAAAAAACGCAAAAGCACCAAGGTGCTCCAAGACAAGAACCAAACCAAGGGCTTGGCCACACGTGCCAAGACTTGCATGCTTGGTGCACACCAGCGTGCCACTTGCTCTGGATAGAGCTGTCCAATTCGCTTGGGCACCAATTCACCAAAAACCAAGGTAAAGCAAGTGATCAGGGCCACCACGACAGCAGTCGCTGCGATGTGAGAGAAGTCGCTGGACAGGCCGAGTCGCTCAAAGTAAAACATGAGGGACTGACTGTATGCAGAATCTCCCAAGATGCCATTTAAAATACCAATGCTGGTGATGCCAATTTGAACAGTGGATAAAAATTGGGTGGGCTGATCCATGAGCGCCAAAGCGGCGCGGGCATTCGGATCCCCTGCATCGATCCAAATCTGAAGTCTGGTTTTTCGACTTGAAGCCAAGGCCATTTCAGACATGGCAAACACGCCATTGATGAATGTCAGTAAGATGATGACCATTAAATTCAAAACAAGTGCCCTCTTAAAATCTTCGCCCTGCCATTTGATTGTCGCTCGAATTCACCACCATGTCACTCTACCTCATCGGAGATATCCAAGGCTGCAATGCCAGTCTTGGACAACTGCTCGAACTCATTGATTTTTCACCCAGCAAAGACACGATTTTCTGCCTGGGAGACTTGATCAACCGCGGCCCAGACAACGTCGGCGTGATCCGGCGGTTGATGCATTTGGGCTCGAGCGCTCAGTGTATCTTGGGTAACCACGATTTGCATTACTTGGCCGTTGAGCAAGACATTCGCAGTTTAAAGCGGGGCGATACGGTACAAGATTTGCTTCACGCGCCGGACAGGTATGAACTCTCACACTGGATTCGTCACCAAGCGATGGCGCTTGAAGTGTCTAATTATTTGCTCGTTCACGCGGGTGTATTGCCGAGTTGGTCCGCTGAGCACACCATGGCGCTGGCCCACGAAGTGGAAGACGCCCTGCGCGGGCCTCACCACAACAAGTTTCTACAAGAAATGTATGGCAATGAGCCCAGCACCTGGCGGGAAGATCTTCAAGGCTATGAACGACTGCGAGTCGTTGTGAATGTACTCACCCGAATGCGATTTTGTACGCCCAATGGTGAGTTGGACTTCATGGCAAAATCCGGTTTGGAAAATGCTCCCCCAGGTTTTTTGCCTTGGTTTGACATTCCCAACCGCGCGAGCGCAGATATGCAAATCGGCTTTGGCCACTGGTCTACGGCGGGGGGGATTGCGAGAAACGGTGTGATTTGCGTCGATACAGGATGCGTTTGGGGGCGCGAATTGAGCGCCTATCAAATACCGAGCAAGCTGCAAAGCGTGAGCTTGGAATTGTGGCCCAATGAAACCCAAGAGCGACTTGAACCCGAAACCGGCATCTGGTTCAAGCAGGTTTCGCTCGAGCCACAAATTGAGCTTTAAACTTCTTCAGGCTTAAAGAGTGCGGCGACTTTGCGCTTGGGTTTGATGTTGGCGGAGATCGACCGAGAGGTGGGCTTTTCGGCCACCTCCCAGCTTGGCGCCTGATCGGGTGACACGGTCGCCTCGTAAGGTTTATCGAAAAATGGATCCTTTGGCGCCGAGTTCGACCTGGAGCCATAACGACTGGCGCTCCACGATGAGGGGGTGTGGGACGCATCTTTGGTCGAGTGGCCTCGATGATCGTCATCGTGAAAGGGACGACGCTCTCTGGTGGGTCGAGTGTCGGAAGGCTCGCGGCTTTCACGTGAATCTCGAGTTTCACGCCTTGGCCCGCGAGAAGCTTCGCGGCGAAATTCGTCCTCGAATTCCATGGGCAGGATTTCGATTTTCTTCTTGAGCATCTTCTCAATATCCACAACCAAGCGCTGGTCGCTGGCCGAGACGAAACTGACAGCCAAGCCCGATGCACCAGCACGACCCGTGCGACCAATGCGATGCACATAATCCTCCGCATTGAAGGGCAGGTCAAAATTAAACACCGCGGGCACGTCTTTGATGTCAAGGCCCCGTGCGGCCACATCGGTACAAATTAACAAATCGACATCACCACGTTTAAAAGCTTCCAAGGCTTTCAAGCGCTCGTCTTGGCTCTTGTCACCGTGAAGCGCCGTGGTCTTCAAGCCATCTTGCTCCAGTGAACGGGCAAGTCTGGCGCAGCCGAGTTTGCTGTTGACAAAAACGAAGGCCTGACCAATTTTGTTTTGCTTGATGATCGACTTGAGTGCTCGGCGCTTGTCCTCATCGCCCACACTGAAAAACTGTTGAATGACCGTAGAAGCCGTTTCATTGGGGCGGGCCACCTCAATCGTGACGGGGTCTTGCAAATAACTGCCAGCCAAGCGCTTGATCTCTGTGGAGAAGGTGGCAGAAAACAACAATGTGGTTCTTTGCTTGGGCAAAAAACTCAGAATTCTTTGGAGGTCAGGCAAAAAACCGATATCGAGCATGCGATCGGCTTCATCGAGCACCACATACTCCACTTGATTCAACACCACATTTTTTGCCTCAATGTGATCGAGCAGCCTGCCAGGCGTTGCAACCAAGACCTCGACGCCTTTTTTGAGCTCAATGGTTTGAGGCTTCATGTCCATGCCACCAAACACCACCGCACTTCTGAGGTTGGTGTACTGGGCGTAGAGTTTGACTTGTTGGGCCACTTGATCGGCCAATTCGCGGGTTGGCAACAAGACCAGAGCGCGCACAGGATGTCTGGCCGGTGAAGTGGAGGTGTTTTCGTGTTTTAAAAGGCGTTGCAGCAAGGGCAGGGAAAATGCCGCCGTCTTGCCCGTGCCGGTTTGGGCCGCCCCCATCACGTCTCGACCGCTCAAGACCACAGGAATCGCCTCGGCTTGGATCGGGGTCATGGATTCGTAGCCCATTTCGGCCACGGCTCGTGCTAGCTCAGGGGCCAGCTGCAAATTTGAAAATGAACTCATGTAATCTGTCTATTGTCGCACCGAACAGGTTCCAGACCTAAAAAACTTCATGTTTTAGGCAACGTCACGCCACTTTGACCCTGGTATTTACCGCCCCGATCCTTGTAGCTGGTCTCACAAACCTCGTCGCTTTCAAAGAAAAGCACTTGCGCGCACCCCTCTCCGGCGTAAATTTTCGCCGGCAAAGGCGTGGTGTTGCTGAATTCGAGAGTGACATAGCCCTCCCACTCTGGCTCAAAAGGCGTGACATTCACAATGATGCCGCAACGTGCGTAGGTGCTTTTACCCAAACAAATGGTAAGCACATTGCGTGGGATACGGAAGTACTCGACGGTCCTGGCCAGAGCGAAGCTGTTGGGCGGAATCACGCAAACGTCGGCCTCAATGTCCACAAAACTGCGTTCGTCGAAATTTTTGGGGTCCACAACGGTGCTGTAAATATTGGTAAACACCTTGAATTCAGGGGCACATCGGATGTCATAGCCGTAGCTGCTGGTGCCGTAGCTGACAATTTTTTTTCCGTCTTGGGTGCGAACTTGACCGGGCTCAAAAGGCTCAATCATGCCTTGCTCTTTGGCCATGCGGCGAATCCAAGTGTCTGATTTAATACTCATGGGTGTATTTTAGACCATCCTGGGACCAGTCTCACCCTCGGAATTGAGGGATCGGCTCGG
>CAISQQ010000180.1 GCA_903887655.1 uncultured Burkholderiales bacterium | reverse complement strand
GACCCCCTCTCCCAAGTCACCGCCCAAGAGGTGCAAGCCGTGGCCCAAAAATACTTCTCCGACGATCAGTTGACGGTGGCGTATTTGTGGCCCCAGGCCATGGACGAGGGCGCCATCAAGCGCCAACAACAAGCGGCTTCGGCAGGAGGGTTGCGATGAACACAGTTTCTCCTGGGCGGTCTGCCCCCATGACGGCGCGTCTTGTTTCTAATCACGGTTTGGGCACTGGGTTTCTAAAATCTTGGGGCCCCCAAGCGCGCGCGCTGCTTGGCTCTTTGCTTTGCATTCTCCCCGCGATGGCGCTGGCCTTGCAGCCCATCGAGCACGCCAGACTCGATGAGCGCTTGGAGGTGTATTGGGTCCTTGATCACGCTTTGCCGATGGTGGACATCCAGATCGATTTTGACGCGGGCTCACGCTTTGACGCGCCTGGGCGCTCTGGGCTTTCAGGCGCCACTGCACAAATGCTCTCCAAAGGGGTGCTGGGCGAGGGTGGCAAGTCGCTCGCCCACGCAAAAGACGATTCAAAAGCGGCGCGTTTACCGCCCTTGGATGAGAACGCGGTGGGTCAGGCCTGGGCCGATCTTGGGGCGATTTTTGCGGCTTCTAGCAGCGATGACCGCTTGAGTGTTTACCTGCGCAGCTTGGTCAAGCGAGACATCTTGGACAAAGCCGTGGAGCTCGGCTCCAGACAAATCGGGGCCCCCGCTTTCGATGCCACCATTTGGCGTCGCGAGCGTGCCATGAGCGTGTCCTCCATTGAGGAGAGTTTGACCCAACCGGCAGCGGTGGCCTCCAAGCTTTTTCGAGAAAACGTCTTTGGCGCTCACCCCTATGGTCAGAGTGTGACGGTGGCCTCGGTCAAAGCGATTGAGCCCCAAGACCTCAAGCGCTTTCACCAGCAGTTTTTCACGCCCTGCCGCGCCCGCGTGAGCATGGTGGGAGACTTGCAACGCGCCGATGTCGAGCGCATTGCCCGTGAATTGCTCAGCCGCTTACCCAAGCCCCAGAGTTGTGCGGCCTTGGCGCCAACCCCCGCCATGCCTGCAGTCAAGCCTTTGGCGGCGAGCAAAACCGTCGCCTTGCCCTTTGCCGCCACCCAAGCCCATGTCCTCGTGGGACAACCCGGCATTGCCAGGGATGACAAGCGCTATTTCCCACTCACCGTTGGGAACTATATTTTGGGCGGTGGGGGCTTTGTCTCGCGCTTGACCGACCAAGTTCGTGAAAAAAGGGGCTTGAGTTACAGCGTTTACAGCTATTTCTACCCCGAGCTCCAAACCGGCCCATTCACCATTGGGCTGCAAACACGCAAGGACCAAGCCCACCAAGCTTTGGCGGTGGTGGGTGAGGTCCTCAGCGACTTTGTCAAGCAAGGCCCCACGCCAGCAGAACTCCAAGCGGCCAAGGACAATTTGATGGGTGGCTTTGCGCTCAGAATTGACAACAACAAAAAGCTGCTCGACAACATCGCCAATATCGCTTGGTTTGGCTTGCCGCTCGACTACTTGCAAACGTGGACGCAAGCGGTGCAGGCGGTGACGGTGGAGTCCGTCCACGAAGCGTTCAAATCGGTGCTGGACCCCGAGCGGATGGTGACGGTCATCGTGGGAGACCCGTCTTGAGTTCAGGCGCCGGTGAGGTGAGGATCATTGGGGGGCAGTGGAAGCGCACCAAGCTCAAGGTGCTTGATCGGCCTGGGCTCAGACCCACACCGGACCGGGTGCGAGAGACGCTCTTTAATTGGCTGGGCCAGGACTTGACGAATTGGATTTGTGTGGACGCGTTTGCGGGCAGCGGCGTGCTCGGCTTTGAGTGCGCTTCGCGGGGAGCCAGCGAGGTGCTGATGATGGAGAGTGACGCGGCACTGTGTGGCGTGCTCAACGACAAAATCCAGGCCCTGAAGGCGCAGGGCATGCGCGTGCAACGAGGGGACGCGCTGATGGGTTTGAGAAGCTTAAAGCCCGCCAGCGTTGATTTGGTGTTTCTCGATGCGCCGTTTGACCAACCCGCCACGCTCGAGGCCGCACTCAAGGCGAGTGTGCCGTGTCTCAAGCCCCAAGGTCACTTGTATTTAGAATCCCCCCAGGCGCAACACGAGCACGCCTTGGAGAGTTTGGGGCTTGAAAAACACAAATACCTCAAAGCCGGCCAGGTGCACGCCCATTTGCTCAGAAAAACAGCTTGAGTGTGTCATCCCTTCGGATGGGCCTTCAAGTTGGACCGCTTCGTGGTGTTCATTCACCCTTGAAAAAAGGACAGACCATGGCTTTATCAGTGACGGCAATCTACCCAGGGACCTTTGACCCCTTGACCTTGGGTCATGAGGACATTGCTCGACGAGCGAGTCACATGTATGCGCACGTGGTCATCGCCGTGGCCAGTGCGCATCACAAGAAAACCCTCTTCACGCTCGACGAGCGCATTGCCATCACCCGAGAGGCGCTCGCGCATTTGCCCAATGTGACGGTGCTCGGGTTCACGGGTTTGGTGGTGCAGTTCGCCCGCGAGCAAGGGGCCAGCGTGATGGTGCGTGGTGTGAGGTCGGTGAGCGATTTTGACTATGAGGCGCAACTCGCGGGCATGAACCGACAAATGGTGCCCGAGGTCGACAGTGTGTTTCTCACCCCCGCGGCCCATTTGCAAGCCTTGTCGAGTACCTTGATTCGAGAAATCGCCTCGCTTGGCGGGGCGGTCGATCAATGGGTCTCGCCCCGTGTGGCGCAGGCCTTGTCGCAAAAACTTCGCCAAGGCGCTTGAAGCCATGGCGTTGATGATCACCAGCCAGTGCATCAATTGCGATGTCTGTGAGCCCGAGTGCCCCAACCAGGCCATTTATTTTGGGGCGGAAATTTACGAGATTGACCCGCACAAATGCACCCAATGCGTGGGCCACTTTGACACGCCTCAATGTGTGGAGGTCTGCCCCGTGGACTGCATCCCGCTCAACCCCGAGTTCATTGAAAGCGAGGCGCAGCTGCAAAGCAAATACCACGCCCTGTTGGCTCTCAGCCAGGGGATCAATCCAGCTTGACGGTGGGTGAGGCTAGAGCGCTTGGCGCGGCTTGCGTGCTGGCCCGGGTCGCGGGGTCTTTGCGCTCGGGCTTGGGGCGAGGGGGCTTGGAGGTGTGTATTTTGAGGGTGGCTTGGGTCATGTTCCCGCGAGCCAAGTCTTCATAAGCCGTGAGGGTGCGGGAGACACAAGCGTCGATGGCGCTTTGGTGTTCGGCAGACGGTTTTTTGAGCACCCAGTGCAACACCTCGGATTTGGCGCCAGGGTGTCCAATGCCCAAGCGCAGCCGCCAGTACTGGTCGCTGCCCAAGTGGGCGTGGATGTCCCTGAGGCCATTGTGCCCTGCGTGCGAGCCACCCAGTTTGAGCTTGGCCTCACCTGGGACAATGTCGAGCTCATCGTGGATCACCAAAATGTGCTCGGGCTTGATTTTGAAAAAATTCGCCAAGGCGCCCACCGATTGGCCCGATGCATTCATGAAAGTTTGGGGCTCCATGAGCCAAACGCTCTCCCCTTCAAAGGAGGTTTTGGCCACCCGTGCGTTGTAGCTTTTCTCATAGCGCCAGGTCAACTTCAAGCGTTCGGCCAAGTCCGATACCCACCAAAATCCCGCGTTGTGGCGGGTTTTTTCGTATTCGGCACCGGGGTTGCCCAAGCCAACAAAGAGTTTAATCATGGGGAGATTCTAGGCGATCCCAAGAAAAAAGGCCCCGTTGTCGGGGCCTTCAGGGCTTGGGCTGTTGGAGGTGTGGAGCCGTTCGTCGCGCAGATCAAGATCCCCGCGCGGCTCAAGAGGCCAAGCGCCAAGACGCCTTATTTCTTGGCGTCTTTTTTGCCTTCAGGCTTTTTGCCATCTGCCTTTTTGCCGTCGGCGCCTTCGGCGGGTGTTTCCACCTCGGCCACGGTGGCCACCACCGAGACGATCACGGGGTTGGTTTTACCGTGAGTCACTGGGGTCACACCGGGGGGCAATTTGATGTCGTTCAAATGCATGGGGCTGCCTTTTTTGAGCTCGCTCAGGTCCACCGCAATGAACTCAGGCAAGTCCGAGGGCAAGCAAGTGACTTCAAGTTCCATCACCAGCAAATTGACCAAGCAAGAGTCAACTTTGACGGCGGGAGAGCTTTCTTGGCCGCTGTAGTGCAGTGGCACCTTCATGTGCATTTTGGTTTTGGCGTCCACGCGCTGAAAGTCCACGTGCATGACCATGGGCTTGTAGGGGTGGTACTGGACATCGCGCAAGAGAACCTTGGTCTCTTGGTTGTCAATTTCCATGTCCAAGACGGATGCGTGGAAGGCCTCTTTTTTAAGGGCGTACCACAAGGCGTTTTGATCGAGTTCGATCAGTTGGGGGTCTTTCTCGCCACCGTAAACGATGCCGGGTGTGCGACCTGTGATGCGCAGACGGCGGCTCGCACCCGTCCCATGTTTAGCGCGTTCAAATGCGACAAATTTCATTGCTGACTCCTCTTGAGCCCACCGCGACCAGTGTGACTCGGACTGTAAAAAAAGTGAACTCATGGCACTGGGCCAAAGCTCACGGCTTGTGTGTTCTCGCCGCCAGGATCTGAACGCTCAAAAGAGCTGATCTTGGTCCGAGAACAAACTCATCACCGACTCTCCCTTGGCAATGCGTTGCATGGTCTCTGCAATCAACGCGGCCACCGAGAGTTGGCGGATTTTCTTGCACTGCGCGGCCTCTACGCTCAGGGGTATCGTGTTGGTGACCACCACCTCATCGAGCGCCTCGCCTTTGGCGATGCGCTCCAGGGCCGGTCCCGAAAAAATCGGGTGGGTACAGTAGGCGTAAACCTTTTGCGCGCCGCGCTCTTTGAGCACTTCGGCGGCCTTGACCAAGGTGCCGGCCGTGTCAATCATGTCGTCCATGATCACGCAGTTGCGCCCCTCAATATCGCCAATCACATTCATCACTTCGGACACATTGGCCTTGGGGCGACGCTTGTCAATGATGGCCAAGTCGCAGTCGAGCTGTTTGGCCAAGGCGCGCGCGCGAACCACACCGCCCACATCGGGCGAGACGACCATCAAGTTCTCATAATTTTTTTGCCGCAAATCCCCCAGCAGCACCGGTGAGGCGTAGATGTTGTCCACAGGAATGTCAAAAAATCCCTGAATCTGGTCGGCATGCAAGTCCATGGTGAGCACGCGCGCAACACCGACCGTTTGCAACAAATTGGCCACCACTTTGGCTGAAATGGGCACCCGGCTTGAGCGGGGTCGGCGGTCTTGGCGGGCGTAACCAAAGTAGGGGATCACTGCACAAATTCTCTCGGCCGAGGCGCGTTTTAAGGCGTCCACCATGATCAAGAGTTCCATGAGGTTTTCATTGGTGGGCGCGCAAGTCGACTGCACCACAAACACATCACGCGCACGCACGTTTTGGAGCAACTCCACGGTGACCTCACCGTCAGAGAAGCGTCCCACATTGGCGCTCCCCAGCTCGGTGCCCAAGTCGGTGGCGATTTCATTGGCCAAGACTGGATTGGCGTTGCCAGTGAAAACCAAAAAATCCGTGTTTTGAAGGGTTGACATAAGGACGCTTGACGTGAGCCTAAGAGGAGACGGAAATCCAGCCAATGATCAACAACGTGAGAAAAGCCCAGCTCAAAACCCACTGGGTTTTGAGCTGAACTCTTTCAATCGATGCCACGATAAACACATGGCAGGGGAGGAAGGACTCGAACCCTCGCATGCCGG
>CAISQQ010000179.1 GCA_903887655.1 uncultured Burkholderiales bacterium | reverse complement strand
GAGTTTTCTGCATCGATGCCTGGCCCAAAGTCAGACACCAGTGTGACGGCCCTTTTGATGTTGTTGCTTGAAGCCCAGTCTGCGACGGTTACGCTCGTTTGTGGCAGGGTCATGGACACCCGCACCATATAAGGGGTGGAATTGATGATGGACGAGGTGGCCGCCAGCATGTTGACCATGGGAATTTTGGCTTGGGTGGCGATCGGGGCAGCGGCCAAGGCGAGGGGCGTCAGGCTAAAACCCGCCAACACCTCGACTTTGTCGTTCACCACGAGTTCTTGAGCCGCGCGTTTGGTCAATTCGGGTGTACCGTTGTCATCCTTGACGACCAACTCAATCTCGCGTCCAGCCACCGTGTTGCCATGCTCGGCCATGAAGAGTTTGGCGCCTGCCAACATCTCAACACCCGTGGAGGCAAAAGGCCCTGACATGGCCACCACAAAACCCACTTTAAAAGGTTTGGTGGCCGCACTCGTCGGCACGCAAACTTGGGACAACACCAAAACAACAAGGCAAGGCCATAGGATTTTTTTCATGGGAACTTTCAAACTTTTTCGGTTAAACGAATGACTGAATCGGCGTAAGAGCCGTGCCCCTCTTTTTCGGACGCAAAAATACCACGCTCTTCGACCCATTGGTGGGTTTTTTCATACATCTCTTGGCTGTAGGGTTCAAAGACAAAGCGCTCGCCAGGCCCAAAACGCCTGACATCGACGAGTTCGAGGTGTCGTTGGGGAATTTCATTGGCGTAGTAGTGGGCAAAACTCTGGTGCATCACATCGATGTCGGCTTGGGCCCTTCGAAGTGCGGCAAAATATTTTCTGGCGTCTTCAATGGACACATCTTTGGGGATGATGGCGGCGATCATGAAGGTGCAGTCGAGTATTTTTCGGTAACCCAATTGCTCAAGAATGTAGTACTGACCACCAAACACAGTCACGGCTTGGGCGCTTCGGTCAAGCATTTGATCCACCCGCAAGGCTGGAGAACCACTGAACTTGAGTTTGATCTCTTCTGTTTTAAGAAAGGGCTCCAAGGCTTGGATGGTCGTGTAGTGACTCCCTGACTGATAACCGACATGGACCTCAATGTTGGCCAAGTCCTCTGGACGCTTGATTTTGGATTCGGGTGCTACAAAAATTGCGCAAGGCGTGATCGTGTAGCACTCACCCCATAACTTGCCATGATCGGCCGATGCGGCCATGTTGACCGTCCAGTGGCACGCGCAACTGACCGATGCCTCGCGGCCCTTTTCATAGCTTTGAAACGCACCATCTAAGTTCTCTGTGACTTGGGCGCTCTTGGGAGTATCTGCGCCAGTGCTTGCCGACAATAAACCGTGGGAAGCGAGTTCGTAATCGTCGAGCCCTTCGGCCTTGAAGTAACCTTTTTCTTCAGCGACCCATTCTTGTAAGCGGCCGTGCTTGTGAATGATGAATTTTTGCATGGAGCTCGTCCTTATTTGAAACTGTTTTCAGACCTAGAAAACAATGCTATTCGGACAGCTCTCCAATGCAATCAGCGTTATCCCTAAAACCTAGAGCTGGTATTTTGACCTTCATCGAATCCGTTGATGGACCCCGATTTGTAAACCCCTGGTCTGCAGGCGTGGGTCACCGTGCTGGTTCAGAGGGGGAGGCCAGCGTATTGTTCGGCCAAAGCGGCTTGTGCATGGTGAGACGATTTGAGGTAATCCAACTCATTTTCTTGGGCACGCTGATCGAAATCACTGCCACCCGGAAATCGGTGCAGCAAGTTGGTCAAATACCAGGATGTTCTGACCGAGCTCCATACGCGGCGCAAAGCAGTTGCACTGTAAGCATCGAGCAATGCTGTCGTGCCTTGGCTGTAGAAGGCTGAAAGGGCACGGGAGAGATAAAAGACATCGGAGACGGCTAAATTCAAGCCCTTGGCTCCCGTAGGCGGGACGATGTGGGCGGCGTCCCCGGCCAAGAAAAGTTGCCCATGGCGCATGGTCTCGCAGACGTAGCTGCGCAGAGGTGCGATCGATTTCTCAATCGATGGGCCGGTCACCATCGCATCGGCCATTTCTTTGGGGAAACGGGATTTGATTTCGCTCCAAAACCGGTCGTCTGGCCACTCCTGGATATCGGTCCCGATGGGCACTTGTATGTAGTAGCGGCTGAGCGTGGGGCTTCGCATCGAGGCCAGCGCAAAACCACGCGGATGGTTGGCGTAGACGATATCATCGAGCGGGGGCGTTTCAGACAAAATGCCCAACCAGCCAAAAGGATATTCTTTCTCAAATTCTTGTCGCAGCTCTTGGGGAATGCTTTGGCGCGATACGCCGTGAAAGCCGTCGCACCCAGCGATGTAGTCGCACTCCAAGCGCATGGATTCACCCTGGTGGGTGAACGTCACATGGGGATGTGCGCTGGTCAAATTCATCAACTGCAAGTTATCGACTTCCATGAGCACCTTGGCCGCTCGGCGATCGCCCGCCAGGTATAGATCTTCTTGGATGTTGGTCTGTCCATACGCCATGAACTGCTTGTTGAGGTGTTTTTTGACGTCAATGAAAAAAGTCTCTCGCCCAGCCCAAACAATTTTCATCCCATCGTGCACATGGCCTTCTTGGTCCATTCTCTGGCCCAAACCATATTGCCTGAGGAGATCGACGGTGCCTTGCTCCAGGACCCCCGCACGAATGCGATCGAGCACATAGGCCCTGGAGTGTTTCTCCAAGACCACGCTGTCAATACCGTGCTGGTGCAAGATCTCGCTCAGCAGCATGCCGGCGGGTCCTGCGCCGATGATGGCAACTTGGGTCTTCATGATGGGATTGTCCTGACAGTCAAGGGTTGAAAAAGATACTGGAAATGATGGGGTATTCAAGGAGCGCGGCGAGGGGGTTGGACGGCTCACTTGCACAGGGTCCGCCGCCTCTGTATGGGGTGAAGTATATTCAATCCTTTGGAGTTCAACATAAGGGGTGTTGCTGTGTCAGCCATTCGTGAAACTTTAAAGTCCTTACAGCTTCCGGTCTTTGCCTCACCGCTGTTCACCATCAGCAACCCCAAGCTCTTGATTGAGCAGTGCAAGGCGGGCATTGTGGGGTCCATGCCGGCCTTGAATGCCAGGCCGGCTTCGCAATTGGGCGACTGGTTGGCCGAGATCACCGAAACACTGGCTGCGCACAATGCCGCTCATCCCGATGCGCCGGCGGCACCCTTTGCGATCAATCAAATCGTTCACAAATCCAACGACAGGCTCATGCGGGACATGGAGGTGTGTGTGGAATTCAAAGTGCCGCTCTACATCACCAGCTTGGGTGCACGCCAAGAGATCAACGACTTGGCGCATGCGTCGGGCGCTCATGTTTTTCATGACATCATCAGCAACCCCTTTGCCCGCAAGGCCATCGAAAAAGGTGCCGATGGCTTGATCGCTGTGGCTGCGGGTGCTGGGGGGCACGCCGGCACCAAAAGTCCTTTTGCCTTGGTCCAAGAAATTCGCGAGTGGTTTGATGGCCCCCTCATCTTGTCGGGCTCGATCGCCACAGGACGCGCCATCTTGGCCGCCCAAATCATGGGCGCGGACTGTGCTTATGTGGGCTCGGCCTTTATTGCCACCCATGAGGCACGGGCCGAAGACGCTTACAAGCAAG
>CAISQQ010000178.1 GCA_903887655.1 uncultured Burkholderiales bacterium | reverse complement strand
TGGCGCGAGGTGACGGCCGGACTCGACGGCAACGCCTCGCATGATTCGGCCCACGACCCCTTGCACGCCAGTGCCGCGAGTGACTTTTTGCCGCCCCTGTTCATGCCGCAATATCGCCACCCCGGTAAAAACTGGCGTCTCAAGCGCTCGGCCATTCCCCAGTGGTACAAAGCGCGCCAAGGCGTGCGCACCCGGTCTCTCTCGGGTGCGGCTCGGGTGGCGCGCTTTAGGCCCCGCGCGTGAGGCCGACAGCGACCCCGTCTTGCCCTAGCCTTGCGCGCCTCTTCAAGTCACCCCCACCGATGATGCCCCGTTTGATTGTTTGCCCACTTCGAGCCCTCTCGCATGTCTGAACCCACTTCCTCCGACCCCAACGCCAAGCCCAGCGACAAAGCCGACCCCCAGGCGGCGCCAGCCGACGAGCTCGCCGGCACCGAGCAGCCCTTTGTGCAGCACTTGGTGGAGTTGCGCGACCGCTTGGTCAAGGCGGTGGCGGCCATTGCCGTGATGGCGGTGATTCTGAGCATTTATCCCGGTCCCTCGGACTTGTACGACTTGCTGGCCGCACCCTTGGTGGCGAATTTGCCCGCCGGCACCACGCTCATTGCGACATCGGTGATCTCGCCATTCATGGTGCCCTTGAAAATCATGCTCATGGCCGCATTTTTATTGGCATTGCCCATCGTGCTGTATCAACTTTGGGCGTTTGTGGCGCCAGGGCTTTATTCGCATGAAAAGCGCTTGGTGTTGCCGCTGGTGGTTTCAAGCACGGTGTTGTTTTTCTTGGGTGTTGGATTTTGTTATTTCTTTGTGTTTGGGCGCGTTTTTAAATTCATTCAATCGTTTGCCCCGAAAAGCATCACGGCGGCGCCTGATATTGAGGCCTACTTGAGCTTTGTGTTGACCATGTTTTTGGCCTTTGGGATGGCCTTTGAGGTGCCCATTGTGGTGGTGGTGTTGGCGCGCATGGGGATTTTTTCCATCGAAAAACTCAAAGCGTTTCGATCGTATTTTGTGGTGCTCGCCTTCATTGTGGCGGCCATTGTGACCCCGCCCGATGTGGTGTCTCAACTGGCGCTGGCGATACCGATGTGTTTGCTTTATGAAGTGGGAATTTGGGCGGCGCAGATTTTCATCAAAACCACGCAAGCCCCCAGGGATGAGGGATGAGCTCAAGAGCTCCTAGGATGTTTGATTTTTTAGCAAGGTTTTTCACAAAATGAAACGACTCTGGTTGCTGTTTTCGCAAGTGGTCACCGCCTTGTTGGCCGTTTGGTTTGTGTTGGTGACCTTGAAGCCCGAGTGGCTCAACCACCGCCCATCGCTGTCGAGCTTGGGGCTACAAACCGCCAGCGATGCGGGCTTGAGCAAAGACGGCGGTTTTACCGCGGCGGGCAGTTTCAGTGCGGCCGCCAAAAAAGCCTCGCCAGCGGTGGTGAGCATCAACACGAGCAAAGCGCCCGAGAAAAACCTCGCCCCGATGGATCCGTGGTTCAAGCATTTTTTTGGGGGCCAAGAGGACAACAGCCCGCAAGTGGGCTTGGGCTCGGGGGTGATCGTGAGTGATCAGGGTTTCATTTTGACCAATTACCACGTGATCGAAGGCGCCGATGAAATTGAGGTGAGTTTGAACGATGGCAGGCAAGCCAAGGGCCAGGTGATTGGGGTGGATCCCGATTCGGATTTGGCGGTCCTCAAAATCAAACTCGATCGCCTGCCTGTGATCGTGCTCGGTAACTCCGACGCCTTGCAAGTGGGGGACTTGGTGCTGGCCATTGGCAACCCCTTTGGGGTCGGACAAACCGTCACCAGTGGCATTGTCTCGGCGCTTGGGCGCAATCAGCTGGGGATCAACACGTTTGAGAACTTCATTCAAACCGACGCGGCCATCAACCCGGGAAACTCGGGGGGTGCTTTGGTGGATGTCTCGGGCAATTTATTGGGCATCAACACCGCGATTTTTTCGCGCTCGGGCGGCTCCATGGGCATCGGGTTTGCGATTCCGGTCTCCACCGCCCAACAAGTGCTCGAGGGCATCATCAAGGACGGCCAAGTCACGCGCGGCTGGATTGGCGTGGAGCCCAATGAGTTAACACCCGAGCTCATGCTCACCTTTGGCGTGAAGGACCCCGCCACCAAGGGCGTGGCGGTGACTGGGGTGCTGCAAAACGCACCCGCGGCCAAGGGGGGATTGAAGCCCGGGGACGTGATTGAACAAGTTGGCAGCAAGCGCGTCGAGCATGTGGCCGAGCTCTTGAGTGCGGTGGCGGCGCTCAAGCCCAACGTGGCCGTGGAGTTCACGATCAAGCGCAAAGACCAAGCGCTCAAGATCACCCTCACCCCTGCGCAACGCCCCAAGATGAAGCCCCAGTTGTCCGCAGAGCCCCCAGAGCTTCAAAGGCGCCGAGGTGATCGGCCATGATTGCGCGCACGGCGCTGGTCTCCTACGTCAATGGGCTCATGCAGCCCGAGCGCTTCAAGGACTACGGCCCCAATGGACTGCAAGTCGAAGGCGGCATGGAGATCGAGCGGCTCGTGAGCGGGGTGACGGCCAGCCAGGCCCTCATCGACTACGCCATAGACACGCGAGCGCACGCTTTGTTGGTCCACCATGGCTTGTTCTGGCGCAACCAAAGCGGCTGCGTCACGGGCTGGATGAAGTCGCGCTTGGCCGCACTCTTGGCGCATGACATCAATCTCTTGGCCTACCACTTGCCCCTGGATGCCCACCCACTTTATGGCAACAACGTCCAGTTGGCCCGGACACTGGGACTGGAGGTGCAGGGCAGCTTTGGTGAGCAAAACTTGGGGCTTTGGGGGCGACTGAGCGCCGAGCCATCGGCTCCATCAGTGGCGCCAACGCCCGAGGTGCTGAGTTTGAACACCTTGCTCGGGCGCATTGAGCGCCAGTTAAAGCGCACCCCTTTGGTCGTTGAGCCCACGCACGTTGAGCGCGATGCGCCCTTGGGGCTGGTGGCGTGGTGCACGGGCGGGGCGCAGAGCTACTTTGAATCGGCCATCGAAGTCGGCGCTCGGGTCTTCATCACGGGCGAGATCTCGGAGCCCCAGGCGCATTGGGCGCGCGAGTCTCAGGTGGTCTATGTGGCGTGTGGTCACCATGCCAGCGAGCGCGGTGGCGCGCGAGCATTGGGGGAACACTTGGGTGAGCATTTTGCGCTGTCGCATGAGTTTGTCGACATCGACAACCCCGCTTGAGGCCACTTGCCCGATGACGACACCCCCCCCTTTGGCCATCACACAAGGCGACCCCTCGGGGATTGGCCCCGAAATTGTGTTGCAGTGTTTCTTGCAGCAACCCGCTTTGTGCCAGGACGCGGTGGTCTTGGGTCACCGGGGTGTACTGGAGCGAGCCTCGTCTTGGGTCGATCACGAGCACCGCATCGAATTCGATGAGCTCTCCTGGGGCCAAGACGGTTTCGTCTCGGAGCGCGCGTCCTCACCCCCAGCAGACGGCTCCAAGCGGGTCATTGCGCTCATCAATCTTGAGCATTGGGACGATATCCTTCAGGGCGTGGGGCAGGGCTTGGGTGAGCAGCGCGCGCTGTCGCCCCAGACCCAAGGCGCTTTACTCTCGAGGCGACTGCCTGAGATGGGCCGCATTGAGGCTTTGTCGGGCGAGATGGCTGCCCAAAGCATTGTGAGCGCCATCCGTGCGGCCTTGCTCGGGCACGTGCGCGCCGTGGTCACCGCGCCCATTCACAAGGAAGCCCTGGCGCTGGCGATGTGGGATTATCCGGGCCACACCGAGCTGCTGCAGCACGAGTGCGCACGGTTTTTGGGTCGACCTGATGGGGCACTTCCCGTGCGCATGATGCTCACCCATGACGAGCTCACTGTTGTGTTGGTGAGTATTCACATCTCTTTAAAAGAAGCCATTTCAAGCTTGAGCATTCACGGGGTGCTCGAGACCTTGCACATCACCGACCAGGCATTGAGCCGCAGTTTGGGGCGACGCCCCAAGATGGCCTTGAGTGGGCTCAACCCCCACGCGGGTGAGGGCGGCTTGATGGGGCGAGAAGAAATCGAGCTGTTGACCCCCGCCTTGGCCCAAGCCCGCGCGGCGGGCCTGGATGTTCACGGGCCAGTGTCCCCGGACACGGTGTTCATGCGGGCCAGGCGCACGGCGCAACGCCCGGGCGAATTCGATGCCGTGGTGGCGCTCTACCACGACCAAGGCCTCATTCCGATCAAATACTTGGGATTGGACCAAGGGGTCAATGTCACCTTGGGGCTGCCCCTGGTGAGAACCAGCCCCGACCATGGCACCGCCTTTGATTTGGCAGGTCTCGGTCAAGCTCGCTCGAGCAGTTTGCTGCAAGCCATCCAGGTGGCCCAGCAACTGAGCGCCTCGCACACCCGCTGAGCCGGGCGGCCAACACTTGGGTCATGGGTCATGGGTCATGGGTCATGGTAAAGGGTCGGCCGGCGACTTTGGCGCCCAAAAAGCCCATCCCGTGTGGGGCTTGAAACGCGGTGGCCCAGTCAGATACAATAGATGGTTAACCCTAGCGTTGGGGCCACATTGAGGACTTTCATGAGTGACAACACAATTGATTCAAGTAAGCGCACTTGGCTGATCGCCACATCGTGCGTGGGTGCAGCCGGCACGGTGGCCACTGCCATTCCGTTTGCCAGCTCCATTCAGCCGTCTGAGCGCGCCAAGGCCGCGGGTGCGTCCGTGGAGGTCGACATCTCTGCGGTGAAGCCTGGTGAGAAAATCACCGTCGAGTGGCGTGGCAAGCCCGTGTGGATCATTCGCAGAACGCCTGAGCAAATTGCAGCACTCAGTAGCGTCGAGGGCGAGCTCGCCGACCCCAAGTCCGAGCGCAAGCCCTCCGAGCTCACCCCCGAGTACGCCCGCAACCAAGCGCGCTCGATCAAGCCTGAGGTGTTTGTGGCGGTGGGCATTTGTACCCACTTGGGTTGCTCACCGAGCGACAAATTCGCGCCTGGCGCCCAACCCTCCTTGCCCAACGACTGGCCGGGTGGTTTTTTGTGCCCCTGCCACGGTTCGACCTTTGACCTGGCTGGACGTGTGTTCAAGAACAAGCCCGCACCTGACAATTTGGAGATTCCTCCCCACATGTATTTGTCAGACAACAGGTTGATCATCGGCGAAGACAAAAAAGCTTGAATGAAGGTTTAACGAAAATGGCACACTTTAAAGAAATTTCGCCCAACGCCTCCGCTGGCGAAAAGCTCATGAATTGGGTGGACAACCGCTTTCCTGCGACCCAGCTGTGGGAAGAGCATTTGTCCAAATACTACGCCCCCAAGAACTTCAATTTTTGGTACTTCTTTGGCTCGCTCTCTTTGTTGGTGTTGGTGCTCCAAATCGTCACGGGCATCTTTCTCACCATGCACTACAAGGCCGACGCCACCAACGCCTTTGCCTCGGTCGAGTACATCATGCGCGATGTGCCCTGGGGCTGGCTCATTCGCTACATGCACTCCACGGGCGCTTCGGCGTTTTTTGTGGTGGTGTATTTGCACATGTTTCGCGGCCTCATTTATGGCTCCTACCGCCAGCCGCGCGAGCTCGTGTGGATCTTTGGTTGCACGATCTTTTTGTGTCTGATGGCCGAGGCCTTCATGGGCTACTTGCTGCCTTGGGGACAGATGTCGTATTGGGGCGCACAAGTGATTGTGAATCTCTTTTCTGCTGTGCCCTTGATTGGCCCAGATTTGGCCCTCTTGATCCGTGGTGACTATGTGGTCGGAGACGCGACCCTCAACCGTTTCTTTAGCTTTCACGTGATCGCGGTGCCCTTGGTGCTGGTCGGACTCGTGGCCGCTCACATCATTGCTTTGCACGAAGTGGGCTCCAACAACCCTGACGGAGTGGAGATCAAGGCAAAGAAAGACGACCAAGGCATTCCTTTGGACGGCATTCCCTTTCATCCTTACTACTCGGTGCACGACATCATGGGCGTGGGTGTGTTTTTGATGATTTTTACCGCCATCATTTTCTTCGCGCCTGAGCTTGGTGGCTACTTCTTGGAAGCCAACAACTTCATCCCAGCCGACCCCTTGAAGACACCACTCCACATTGCACCGGTGTGGTACTTCACGCCTTACTACTCCATGCTTCGCGCCATCACGGGTGAGATGGTCAACGTCTTGATCCTGATCGTCTTGGCCTCGGGTGCGCTCACCATCACCAAGGCTCAGATTTCGGGCTTTTTGAAAATCGTGGTGGCGCTCTTCACCCTCGGCTTGGCCGTCATGATGTACTCCGTGGACGCCAAGTTTTGGGGCGTGGTGGTGATGGGTGGTGCTGTGGTGATTTTGTTCTTCTTGCCCTGGCTCGATCACTGCGAGGTCAAATCGATCCGTTACAAGCCCGATTGGCATCTCTATTTGTACGCCATTTTTGTGGTGGTGTTTTTTGTCCTCGGCTACTTGGGCACCCAACCGCCCTCACACATGGGTGAGCGCATCTCCCAAGTGGGAACCTTGTTTTACTTTGGATTTTTCATGTTGATGCCTTGGTGGAGCAAAATGGGTGAGGTCAAACCGGTGCCCGATCGCGTGATTTTTCACGCGCATTGAGCCCAGTGCTCTTGTGCCCCTCACCCCCGCAACCCTTGAACCCTCAAAGAACTGCCAAAGGTTAAAACCGATGAAAAAGATCCTACTCACTTGTCTACTCGCCCTCTTGGGGTTGACTCAGGTGCAAGCCGGAGAGGGCGGCTTCCCTCTGGACAAAGCGCCCGACAAACTCAATGATGTGGTGGCCTTGCAGCATGGCGCGCAGATTTTTGTCAACTATTGCGTCAATTGCCACAGCGCTGCTTACATGCGCTACAACCGTTTGAAAGACATCGGTTTGACGGAAAAGCAAATCAAGGACAATTTGCTCTTCACCACTGAAAAAGTGGGCGACACGATGAAGGTCTCCATGGACCCCAAAGAGGCCAAGGCCTGGTTTGGTGGCGTGCCCCCTGATTTGACGGTGATTGCGCGCTCTCGTGCCGGTCATGGTGGCAGCGGTGCAGACTATTTGTACACCTACATGCGCACCTTCTACAAAGACGACAGCAAGCTCACGGGCTGGAACAACTTGGTCTACCCCAATGTCGCCATGCCCCATGTGCTGTGGCAACTCCAAGGTGTGCGCACCCCCGTCTTTGAGACCCAAACCGAGCACGACGAAGAGATCCACACCTTCAAAGGTTGGACCCAAGTCACGCCAGGGAGCATGAGCTCATTGCAGTACGACGAAGCCGTGGGTGACTTGGTGGCGTATTTGCAGTGGATGGGCGAGCCCGCGCAAAACACCCGCGTTCAAGTGGGTGTTTGGGTGTTGCTCTTTTTATTGGTCTTCACACTTTGCGCTTGGCGTTTGAACGCGGCGTACTGGAAAGACATCCGCTGAGATGCAGCTCTTCGAGTAGCCCGGGACTTTGAGACCAAGTCCCAGGTCTGCCCGAGCAGCGTTTTTAGAGTGACACAGTGTGAGACTGGTCACTCTTTTTTGATTCAAGGGAGCTCTAATTATGATGGTGTTGTACTCTGGGACGACGTGTCCCTTCTCCCACCGATGCCGTTTTGTGTTGTTTGAAAAAGGCATGGATTTTGAAATCCGGGATGTCGATCTGTACAACAAGCCCGAAGACATCAATGTGATGAACCCCTACGGTCAAGTGCCGATATTGGTGGAACGCGATTTGATTTTGTACGAATCCAACATCATCAACGAGTACATTGACGAGCGCTTTCCCCATCCCCAATTGATGCCCGGTGACCCCGTGGACCGCGCGCGCGTGCGGCTATTTTTGCTCAACTTTGAAAAAGAGTTGTTCACCCATGTGACCACGCTCGAGTCCCGCCAAGTCAAGCCCCAAGACAAGGTGCTGGAGAAAGCGAGATCGCACATTCGCGACCGTTTGACCCAATTGGCGCCGGTGTTTCTCAAGAACAAATTCATGCTCGGCGACAACTTCTCGATGCTCGATGTGGCGATCGCCCCCTTGCTGTGGCGCTTGGACCACTACTCCATCGAGTTGTCTAAAAACGCCGCGCCCTTGTTGAAATACGCCGAGCGCATCTTCTCTCGCCCCGCTTACATTGAGGCCTTGACCCCGTCTGAGAAAGTCATGCGCAAATAAGAAGGGTCTGGTGGGTGCCAAGGTCGCCTTGGCGCCTGCCTCATTGGCGCAGCCCTTTGTGCTCAGCCCTGGATGGTGAACCATGAATTTTGACAGCGACAGCGCTTCCACCCGTCCCTACCTCATTCGAGCCCTTTTTGAGTGGTGTGTGGACCAAGGCTTGACCCCCTACCTCTTGGTGGTGGTCAATGACCGCGTGCGCGTGCCCAAAGAGTTCATCAAAAATGGTGAAATTGTCCTCAACATCAGTCCCGAGGCCACCGGGGGCTTGCAGCTGGGCAACGAGTGGATCGAATTCAAGGCGCGTTTTGGTGGGGTGGCGCGCGAGATCATGGTCCCGGTCGAACAGGTGGTGGCGATTTACGCCAAAGAAAACGCGCAGGGCATGGCCTTTCCCCGGCCCCCCGCTGCTGGCAAAGGCGCAGACAGCGCCCAGGGCAAAACCAAAGCGAGTGCACCGGGTTTGTCCGTCGTGGGTGCTCGCCCAGCGCCCGAGCAAGAAGAGCATGGCCACTCGCCCGCCTCGACTTCAACCGTTTCAACCGTTCCAACGCTTCCCAATGCCTGGTCCAAGATGCTGGGCCATGTGGGCTTGAAATCGGTGCCGAGCGGCCAAGCGAGCACTCAAGATCCCAGCGAACGTGCCGATTCCCTCAGTGAGACTGCATCGCTCAACCCCTCAACCCAAGCGTTGGCGGGGAAAGAAAAGGGTGCGCCGTCTTCAGCCCCCGCTGCTTCAGCGCCTTCAGCGCCCGTGGATGGTGGTGGCGGTGACGGCGGTGGTGGCGGTGGTGGGTCCTCTCACCTCAAAAGAATCAAATAGTCGACGCTGGCGTAAAAAGCACCGTCGATTGACCCGTGTAGAGAAGAAGTCGTGTAAAATACGACCCGATGCCCTTATAGCTCAGTTGGTAGAGCAACTGATTTGTAATCAGTAGGTCCTGCGTTCGAATCGTAGTGGGGGCACCAAGACAAGCCAAAAAAACACAGAATTGCCCAGGCACTCTGTGTTTTTTTTTTGCCGGTGCCCGTCTTCACGTGCGGTGTTGCAGCTGCTCTCGAGCGCTGCGTCGCGCCAAGGCGCCCGCGTGACGGCGCTTCTCATCGGGGGTGCTCGGCGCCAAGGGGGGGACCGCCATGGATTGGCCCTCATCGTTCACCGCCACCATGGTGAAAAAACAACTGTTCACATGCCTCACCGCTTGGGTGCGAATGTTCTCGGCGATCACCTTGATGCCGATCTCCATGGACGTGCGCCCGGTGAAGTTCACGCTGGCCAAAAAATGCACCAACTCGCCCACGTGGATGGGTTGCTTGAAGGTGACTTGGTCAACACTCAGGGTGACCACATAGCTTTTGGCGTAGCGGCTCGCGCACGCGTAAGCGACCTCATCCAAGAGCTTCAAGATGGTTCCCCCGTGCACATTGCCAGAAAAATTGGCCGTTTGCGGCGTCATGAGCTCGGTCATGGTGAGTTGGTGGGGGAGTAAGTTCATGAGATCTTGGGGGTTGGAGGGGGTCTGAGGGAGTTTGAGGGGGTGGGGGTTCAAGGGCGCTCAAGTGCACTCGTTTGCGCGAGGCTGAACAATGGTGGCCTCTTGGGCTTTAGCGGGGGTGTTGGATCACTTTGACGCTGATGTCGTGGACCAACTCACCCTTGGTCCTCAAGTGAGCGCACATGGCGGGGACGAGTTGGCGCAGTTTTCCTGCCGCTGCGGGGCTTTTGAGCATCAAGCACCACACCCCATTGTCCAAGTTGCCCGCACTCAGTTGGCTCAATATGATGGGGGGCACGACCCCTTTGAGGAGGGTGAGGCGTTTTTGATTGTTGAGCGCGGTGGCCATCAAGGCCCCCAAGCCCGGGGCGCGCTCGGCCGCGTTCAGCACCGCTTGCGCTTCATGCGTGTAGCGCGGTGCGGTTCTGGGTTGTCGACCAAACCCGAGAGAGGCGAAGGCGCGCAAGGTGGCGTTTTGGGCAGGAGACGGGGGCTGGCCCTTGCGTTCTTGTGCAGGTGCGCTTAAGTCGTTGGGGCTGGCGTTGGCGTTGAGGTCTGGCAAGGGCTCGGTCATGGGGGGATTATCCACGCTGGCCAGACCTCAGTGGCAAGATGTCGGGTGACCCCTGTTGACCACGATTGAGCGCTCGCGAACGCAGGGCGATTGGCCATGGCGCTTTGCTGCCCTGCTGCCATCTTCCTCTCCTCTTCGGTTGGGGCCGTGACGATCAAAGACACCCTCAGCCTGCACCTTGACCGTGATCAACGCCCACAAATTGAATACAATAGCATTCATGGGATGGGGCTCGGTCTGATGAGGTCCGGGTCGAGTTCGGTCGCTCTGAGGGCGAACCCACACTCCCCCTAAGCCGCAGGCGCGTGCGGGACGCTCGGTGATGAAAGCCTGGAATGGCTTGACCGCCTGGAGCGCTAGTTTCGGTTGTATCTGTTGTATCGGTTGGTGTCCAGTCTTTGAGGGGCAGCACCAGCCCGATGTCCTGACCGCCCAGGAGTCTTGAGCCCCGTGTGGGTGTAGACATGATTGGGCGTTAAAATCCTTGGATTATTCAAAAGAAAGTGTGACACGTCTTGCACTTGGGGTGGTTTTGCCCTGGGTATCGTGGCGTGTTCGAACCCGTCGACATGGCTTTCAATTTACTCACCTCCATCTTTGGCTCTCGCAACGAGCGTTTGCTCAAACAGTACCGCAAAACCCTCGAGCGCGTGAACGCCCTGGAGGGCGCTTGCCAAGCGCTGCAAGACGCGGACTTTGCGCTCAAAACCCAGTCCTACAAGGAGCGGGTGAGTGCGGGGGAGTCCTTGGACGACTTGCTCCCCGAAGCTTTCGCCTTGGTGCGAGAGGCCTCGGTGCGGTCCATGAAAATGCGCCACTTTGATGTGCAAATGGTGGGCGGTATGGCCCTGCACCAAGGCAAGATTGCAGAGATGCGCACGGGCGAAGGCAAAACCCTCACCGCCACCTTGGCGGTCTACCTCAATGCCCTCGCGGGCAAGGGCGTGCACGTGGTGACGGTCAACGACTACTTGGCGCAACGCGACGCCCAGTGGATGTCTCGCTTGTACAACTTCCTCGGTCTCACCGTGGGGGTGAACTTGGCGCAATTGAGCCGTGCAGAAAAACAAGCCGCCTACCGCGCTGACATCACCTACGGCACCAACAACGAATACGGTTTTGATTATTTGCGCGACAACATGGTCTATGAAGCCGCTGACCGCGTGCAACGCCAACTCCAGTATGCGATCGTGGACGAGGTCGACTCGATTTTGATTGACGAGGCGAGAACGCCCCTCATCATCAGCGGTCAAGCCGATGACCACACCGCCGAGTACTTGGCCATCAACACCATCGTGCCCCAATTGATCAAGCAAATCGGTGAAGAAGACCCCCGAACCGGCGAAGGCATCATCACGCCTGGGGACTTCACCTTGGATGAGAAGTCTCGCCAGGTTTACCTCACCGAGTCGGGTCACGAAAAAGCCGAAGGGCTCTTGGCCGACATCGGTCTCTTGACCCCAGGCACCTCTCTTTACGACCCGGCCAACATCTCCTTGATGCACCACTTGTATGCGGGTTTGAGAGCCCATCACTTGTATTTCCGCGATCAGCATTATGTCAACCAAGACGGCGAGATCGTGATCGTGGACGAGTTCACCGGTCGCTTGATGTCGGGGCGGCGCTGGAGTGAGGGCCTGCACCAAGCGGTGGAAGCCAAGGAGGGGGTCTCCATCCAGGCGGAGAACCAGACCATGGCCTCCATCACGTTTCAGAATTACTTTCGCCTCTACAGCAAACTCAGCGGCATGACCGGCACGGCCGACACCGAGGCCTATGAGTTTCAAGAAATTTATGGCTTGGAGACGGTGGTGATTCCCCCCAACCGCCCCTCGCACCGCGACGACCAATTGGACCGCGTCTACAAGACCACCCAAGAGAAGTACACCGCCGCCATTGCCGACATCAAAGCGTGTCACGAGCAAGGCCAGCCGGTGCTCGTGGGCACGACCTCGATTGAGAACTCTGAGCTCATTGCGGGGCTTTTGGAGGCGGCGAAATTGCCCCATCAGGTCTTGAATGCCAAGCAGCATGCCCGTGAGGCCGACATCATTGCCCAAGCGGGCAGCGCTGGCACCATCACCATCGCCACCAACATGGCTGGGCGCGGCACTGACATTGTGCTCGGGGGCAATGTCGAGCGCGAGATTGCCTTGGTCGAGAGCGATGAGGCCTTGAGTGCCAGCGAGAAAGAGGCAAAGATCCTGGCCCTGCGTCAAGCGTGGAAGGTCGAGCACGAGAAAGTCAAGGCCCTGGGTGGGCTGCGCATCATCGCCACCGAACGCCACGAGTCCAGGCGCATTGACAACCAGTTGCGCGGGCGCTCAGGCCGCCAAGGCGACCCTGGGTCATCGCGGTTTTATTTGAGCTTGGATGATCCGCTCATGCGCATTTTTGCGGGCGAGCGCGTCAAGTCCATCATGGACCGCCTCAAAATGCCCGAGGGCGAGGCGATTGAGGCGGGGATGGTGAGTCGCAGCATCGAGAGCGCACAGCGCAAGGTCGAGGCGCGCAACTTTGACATGCGCAAACAACTCCTCGAGTACGATGACGTCTCCAACGACCAGCGCCGGGTGATTTACCAGCAGCGCAACGACATCTTGGACGCGCAGGACTTGAGCGCCCAAATCGAGTCCTTGCGCGAGGGCTGTTTCAGTGACTTGGTGGCGCACCATGTGCCCCCCCAAAGTTTAGAAGAGCAGTGGGACTTGGCGGGACTCGAGCGAAACTTGGCCCAGGAGTGGCAGCTGCCCATGGAGCTGCAAACCTGGGTGGGGAGCCAAACGGCGGTGGACGACGAGGACGTGAAGACACGGGTGGTGCAAGCCGCCCATGCGGCGTTTGAGGCCAAGGTCTCACGGGTGGGCTACGAGCAATTCACCCCCTTCATGAAAGTGGTGCTCTTGCAAAGCATTGATTCCCACTGGCGCGACCACCTCTCGGCGCTGGACTACTTGCGCCAAGGCATTCACCTCAGAGGCTACGCTCAAAAGCAGCCCAAGCAAGAGTACAAGCGCGAGGCTTTTGAGCTGTTTGGACAACTCTTGGATTCGGTCAAAAACGAAGTGACCAAGAGCTTGATGACGGTGCAAATCCAGTCGCGCGACCAAATCGAAGAGGCCGCGCAGACCTTGGAGAAAGAGGCCGAAGCGATTCACAACGTCACCTACAGCGCCTCCGACGAGAGCGGTCAAGTGCAGGTCACGACCGATGTGGGCAGCCCGCGCGCAGGGGACTTGCCAATGATGCCCGTGGGCCGCAACGAGCCGTGTCCGTGCGGCAGCGGCAAGAAATACAAATTCTGTCACGGTAAATTGGCATGATCGGGCCCGATCAAGCAACGGTTTTGCACCCATGGTTCTGAACCCACCCCGTCTCCTTTGACCTTCACTTTTGAAAGAGTTTTGTCATGCCCGTCAACTTGCCCCTGCCTGAGCCCCAAGACTTGCGTGCCATCGCCGGGCTGGAGTTGGCCGTGGTGAGTGCGGGCATTAAAAAAGTGGGTCGGCGCGATGTCACGCTCATGCGCTTGGCAGCGGGCAGCAGCGTGGGAGCGGTGTTCACACAAAACCGCTTTTGCGCAGCCCCCGTGCAGGTCTGTCGTGCCCACCTGGCTGAGCTCACAGCCCACTCGAACCCGCTCCAAGGCGTGCGCGCCTTGGTCATCAACACCGGCAACGCCAACGCCGGCACCGGGGCCACGGGCTTGGCACACGCCCAAGCGACGTGTGCCGATGTGGCCGCCTTGCTCGGGGTGAGTGCACAGCAGGTGCTGCCGTTTTCAACGGGCGTGATCATGGAGCCCTTGCCGCTGGAGAAAATTCAAGCCGTCTTGCCCGACGCGGCGCGCACCTTGGGTCAGAGCAGTTGGCTCGATGCCGCCAACGCCATCATGACCACCGACACCCAGCCCAAGGCCTACAGCCGTGAGCTTTTGGTGCATGGCCAGCGCGTGAGCATCACGGGCGTGGCCAAAGGAGCGGGGATGATCCGCCCCAATATGGCCACCATGCTGGGGTTTTTGGCGACGGATGCCTGCATTGATGCGGCCTTGATGCCGGCCCTGGCCCACGAGATCGCCCAGCGCAGCTTTAACCGCATCACCGTTGACGGCGACACCTCCACCAACGACTCCTTCGTCGTGATGGCCACCCACCACGCCCAGCACCCGGTGATCAAGAGCTGGCACGAGCCCCAGGCCCAAGTCCTGTTGGAGGCCCTCTGCGAAGTTGCCAGCGACCTGGCCCACGCCATCATCCGAGACGCCGAAGGGGCTACGAAATTCATCACGGTGCGGGTTGAGCAGGGTGCTAGCGAAGCCGAGTGTTTGCAAGTGGCTTACGCCATTGCTCACTCGCCCTTGGTCAAAACCGCTTTTTTTGCAAGCGACCCCAACCTGGGCCGCATCTTGGCCGCAGTGGGCTATGCGGGCATTGCCGACTTGGCGCAAAACCGCATCGAGATGTACTTGGACGATGTGCATGTGGTCACCCAAGGCGGTCGTCACCCGGGCTATTTGGAGTCCCAAGGCCAGGCCGTCATGGCCCAGTCCGAAATCGTGGTGCGCGTGCTTCTTGGACGCGGCACGCACGCGCAAAGTGTCTGGACTTGTGACCTCTCGCACGATTACGTGAGCATCAATGCGGACTATCGCAGTTGAGGCCCCAAGGGGCCGGGCACCCTCGCGTGACCTGCCTTGGCCACCGTTGTCCACCACTTGCCATCATTTGCCAGCATTCACCACCATTGGCCTGGTGGCTCACAAGAGCGCTGATTTTCTTTTGGATTGACTTTCTTTTTTTGACACCATGAATCACCCACCCTTGACCCCCACCCCTGCCCAGGACCCGGGCATGTCTGCCAAGCTGGAGCTCCTCATGGAGCGCGCCTTGAGCCTCATGTCTCGCATCGAGGCGGTGCTCCCCATGCCCTTGAGCGAGCCCGATTGGCAGGCCAGCATTGCCTACCGCTACCGGGTGCGCTCAAGCGGTCACGGCGTGCTCGAGCCCGTGCGCCAGCTCGCACCTCTGAAGTTTGCCGACCTCAAAGAGATCGATGGCCAAAGGGACAAGTTGGCGCGCAACACCTTGCAATTTGTGCAAGGCTTGGGGGCCAACAATGTGCTCTTGAGTGGCTCTCGCGGCACGGGCAAGTCGTCCTTGATCAAAGCGTGTTTGAACGAGTACGCCCACTTGGGCCTCAGACTCATTGAGGTGGACAAATCCGATTTGGTGGACTTGCCCGACTTGATGGATTTGGTGAGCAATCGCCCGGAGAAGTTCATCGTGTTTTGTGACGACTTGAGCTTTGAAGAGGGCGAAGCGAGCTACAAGGCGCTCAAATCCATTTTGGACGGCACGGTGTCGGCCAGCAGTGCCAATGTGCTCATTTACGCCACCAGCAACCGTCGCCATTTGTTGCCCGAGTACATGCAAGAAAACCTCTCCCACTCCTCGAGCCAAACCGGTGAGATCCATCCCGGAGAAGGGGTGGAGGAAAAAATCTCCTTGTCCGAGCGCTTTGGTTTGTGGATCAGTTTTTATCCCTTCTCCCAAGACGAGTACTGGAGCATTGTGCAGCAGTGGTTGGTGTACATGAAGCTGCCCCCTGCAGCCCTGGCAGCGGCCCAAGCGCCAGCGCTGTTGTGGGCGCTGGAGCGGGGGTCGCGCTCTGGGCGCGTGGCCTACCAGTTTGCCAAGGATTACTCAGCGCGCGCCATGCAGGGCAGCACAGGAGCGAGCGATCATCCCCGCCATGGCGCCATTGCCGACCAAGCACAGGACTTGGATGACGACAATGCGTCGCTCGATTGAGCTCGCCAGCGTGAGCCCAATCCTGAGAACGCGCGCATGACGCAGCCTGGTACACCCGCGGTTTATCCGGGTTTGGTCAAGCTCGGTGTGGTGCCCATCAAGGGCCAAGAGCGGCTTCTTTGGCAGGCGGCGCCTAGCGAGGTCGGGGCGCTCGCTGAGGTCAATGAGGCCCATGGGCTCCATGAAGTCACCCCGCCCGAGGCTCAAGCGCCGCGCGTCTTCAACCCCAACAGCCCCGAGCTTCAAGCTCGCTTGGCGCAAGCCCCAACACAAGTGGCGGTGGCCATTTTGATGCGCACCGATGGCGCATTCTTGATGACCTCGCGCCCACCGGGCAAGGTGTACGCGGGTTACTGGGAGTTTCCTGGGGGTAAATTTGAAGGCACCGAGAGCCTGGGCGAGGCCTTGGCTCGGGAAATTCAAGAGGAGTTGGGGCTTGAGATCCGCGCCTTTGAGCCGTGGTGTGTGGAGTGTGTGCTCTACCCCCATGCCTTGGTGGAGTTGCACTTTTGCCGTGTCACGCAGTGGGGTGGCGAGATGCAAATGCGAGAGGGGCAAGCAGCGGCTTGGCAGACTTTGCCGCTGACGCTGAGTCCAGTGCTGCCTGGGGCCTATCCGGTGCTCGATCGGCTCGCCAGGGCCTAGAGACCCCAGACCAGAGAGCCAAGCCCAGCGCCGCGCTATTGAAGCCGCTTGGGTGGGGGCTCAGCGCCCTCAGATCCTTCAGATTCTTCAGACCCGCCAAGCAATGGCGGCAAACCCTCAGCGCCAAGACCCAACGGATCCAACGGACCCAACGGACCCACCCAGTTGACGCCCAAGGCCGGCCGCACGCCTGTGCCCAGCCCCCGATCCGACGCGGCCCCCAGATCCCTCTCCAAGTCCTGATCGGGGTCGAGCTCATCGCTTGAAGGCGCCTGTGGCAGTCGGTGTTCTTCGTTGGCCCAAGCGCCAAAGTCATGCTCTTTGCAGCGCCGTGAGCAAAACGGTCGATAGGCATTGTCGGGGGCGTAGACGCTGGGGCCTTGGCAAGCGGGACACGTGACGATTCGAGCGGTGGACAAGACGCGAACTCCTTGTGGCGAGGTGTCGGGGGGTGTGGGGTGTGTACTGCTCAGGCGCTGTCAAGCCCAAGGCTCAACTGCACAAGGCGAGCTCGAGCGTGGTGTCGGTGTTGCTCGCTTGCAAACGACCGTCTTCGCCTTGTTGCATCAACCGGATAGAGACCATCATGCGGTTGCCGCTGATTTCTGGAATCAAGTTGAGGGCTGGGTCAATGTACAGGCGCAGGAGCTGGAATTTGCCTTGCGGGAGGTTTTGCTGAAACACCCCCCCAGAGGCCGAGACTTTTTGCGCACTGGCGTTGTCGCGCATTAAACCGAGCAAGATGTCCACACTGGTCTTGAGGGGCTCCAAGGGCTCGGTCCAGTGCTTCATGTTGTCTTGGCGCAGGGCGACGGGTTTTTGCTGCCAGGCGTGGTAGACGGGCAAATCAAATCCACAGGTGCCGCCCGGGATGGAGATTCTGTTCTTGAGGCTGGCCAAGAAATCATTCTCTCCGACCAGTTGGTTGATTTTGGAGCCCAGGCCATTCAAGCTGTCAAAGGCGTGGTCAATGCGCGCGAGGACGGTTTCTAAAACTTGCTGGTCCACACTGGCATTGTTGCGAAACGTGATCAAGTGCAGCCGGTGGCGATCGAGGTCCTTGAGCATGTCGGTTTTGAGGTCGGTGCGACCGCCCACTTCGATGATTTCAAAGAGCGTGGTGAAGCAAAAATGGTGATCCAAGGCCATTTCTCTCACCATGAGTTGCTCAAAGCGATCAAACAAATGCTCGAGCCGCAAATAGGTGCGGACTCGCTCATTAAAGGGGTGTTCAAAAAGGATCACGATTGGGGTCAAGTGGTGGACTGCCAAATCATACCCTCGACTGGCCTTGATTTTTATCACCCCAGCACTTAATTTGTGGGTTTTGCGCTCGAGTCTCAGGGTTGCCGAGCATCAGCGCTGGCGGGTGGGGCCCCACCGAATCGGGTCTCGTCGCTTCGGCGCTATAGGCCTCGCTTAGGGTGTGAGGGCCAATTGGTAAAGTGCTTGCACCTCACGCTCGAGCTGCGCCAGGTCAATGCCCTCATTCACAATCACCCA
This sequence comes from uncultured Burkholderiales bacterium, assembly GCA_903887655.1. Taxonomy (GTDB): domain Bacteria; phylum Pseudomonadota; class Gammaproteobacteria; order Burkholderiales; family Burkholderiaceae_C; genus Limnohabitans. The sequence continues at coordinate 6,879 of CAISQQ010000178.1, read as the reverse complement.
GTCCGCCGCGGCCAGCCTTGCTTGGCGGCTCGCTTGGGCTTGCATGATGCGAAGGACCTCGTCGCGCGACATGCCGCTTCTGGCCATGACGCGACTCACTTGGGTCTCGGGGCTGCAGTCGACCACCAAGACGCGGTCCAAATGCCGGCCTTGTCGACCCGACTCCACGAGCAAGGGGATGTCGTGCACCAAGACCCGAGCCCCACTCAAGCGAGCCGCTTGGCTCAAGCGCTCAGACGCGTCTCGGATCATGGGGTGGAGGATGGCCTCGAGTTGGGCTTTGACGTGGGGGTCGCTGAAGACGCGTTCGCGCATGTGCGCGCGGTCCATGGCGCCATCGCTAGCGATGGACGATGGCCCAAACGCTTGTCGGATGAGGGGAATGGCCGCACCGCCCGAGCGGGTGAGGTCTCGCGAGAGTTGATCGGCATCGATGGCGTGGGCACCACAGCGCACCCACATTTGGGTGACGGTGCTTTTGCCGCTGCCGATGCCGCCAGTGATGCCAATGTGTTGCATGGGGTGCTCAGCGTTTGGGCTCAAGGTGGTGGGTGTTCATGGTGGACAGGGTTCTTTCTTTGGCGCTCAATGCAGCAGCCAGCTCAGCCACGAGGCGGGCCCCCACACCAGGGTGACCCCAGCCCCCAGCACCAAAAAGGGACCAAAGGGCATGGGCTTGTGCAGTTGCGCCAGGCCCTCTTGGCGCACGCGCCAAAGTCCCAAGAGCAAGCCCGACACCGAGGCCACGAAGATGATCGGGATCAGGGCCCAGGGTCCCATCCAAGCACCCAAAGCGCCGAGCAGCTTGAAGTCACCCTGCCCAAGGCCTTCACGCCCAGTGAAGGCCTGGTAGAGGAGTGCAATCCCCGCAAAACTGCCATACCCCAGCACCGCCCCCCAGAGTGAAGCGTGCAGCTCAATGTTCAACAGACCACTGCCCGAGGCGATCAAGCCCGCCCAAAGCAGCAACTGAGTGAGGGTGTCTGGGAGCAATTGGTGAACCCAGTCGATGGCGGCCAAGGCGATCAACAACGAGCCCCAAAGCGACCACAGTGCGCAAGCAGCGAGTTGTGCTCCCAGTGTGCTGCCACTGAATGCGGAGAGTGAAAGGCTTGTCGTGCTGCTGGTGAGGTCACCCAAGCCAACGCTGCCCAAGGGTTGCATGAAGCGCCAAGCGCACCAACACCACCACATCCCACTCAGGATTTCCACCCACAAGTAGCGAGGCGAGATGGCGCCTTTGCAAAATTCGCATCGCCCGCCTTGGCGCAAAAAGCTGAGCACAGGCAGCAGTTGTAAAACCCCCAGGGGGTGCAGGCACAGCGGGCAGTGTGAGCGCGGCCACCACAGGCTGAGCTTGGGTGCGGGGGGGGTAGAGTCTGCATGGGGTGCATGCATTGCGTTCGTCTCGTTCGACTCGTTGGCTGGGTCCAGCGCCAGGAGCATCAACGGCAGTCGGTGAATGAGGGCATTCATGGCGCTGCCCACGATCAGGCCCAAGATCAACCACAGCCCCCAGCCAGCCAGCCAGACTGTGCCGCTCCACATTGGCGCGGACTCGTTCATGCGCTGGGGCTGGCGTTGCCGTCGGGCAGGCTCGCCGTGTCTTGCGCGCGACGCTCCTCCTGGTGGGCGCGCACCCGATCGAGTTGGGCTCGCAAGTCCTCGATCGACCAATTGAGCAATTCACACAAGCGCTGCATCACCCAGGTGCATTCTTGGGCGTTCATCACCTCGGGGCTGGCCAAGAGGCCCAGGTAAGTGCGCTCGATCACGTCAAGCTCGGTGATGTGCAGGCTTGCCAATTGGTGCAGCGAGGGCTCACACAGCATTTGTGCCATGTCCTCACACCAGTCGTAGCGCTGGCAGATCTCGGCAAACGGCAGCAGGGGCTTGGCGTAGGGTCGAGTGGGATCCTTGTACAGATCCGTGAACGTCGGGGGCAAATGGATTTGATGGAGTTCGTGCGAGGAGGACATGCCGTCTATTGTGCACGAAAGCGTAGGCTGCGCGCTCCAGCCAAAAACAGCCGTGGCGGGGCTTTTTCTTTAGGGGTATTGCCCAAGCCTTGCCGGTGAGTTTGAGCGCTGTCCTCTACAATCGACTGAATAAAAATAACTGGTCTGGGTCGGGGCTTGCCGCTTGGGTGTGCCGCGTCTCGAGACTTGTTATTGACCCATGGCTGACATGTTCGTGACCCGTGATGGCATGGGTTATTTTTTGTTTGGTTTTTTGTTTCGTTTTTTGAAGGAATTCATTGTGCAACGTCGTCAACTACTGGAACTCTCCGCAGCGCCTTTTTTAAGCGCAATGGGTTGGATGGGATTGCAAGAGGCCCAGGCCCAAGGCAGCGAATGGCCCCAGCGCGCGGTCAAAGTGGTCGTGCCTTACTCCGCGGGCGGGAGTGCGGACACCTTGGGTCGCACGGTCACGACCGGACTGAGCGACCATTTCAAGCAGCCCTTTGTGATCGACAACAAAGGTGGCGCGGGTGGCATCATTGGCTCGCAGTTTGTCGCCAATTCTGCTCCCGACGGCTACAACTTGGTGGTCTCGGGCATTGGCTCGCATGTGATTGCACCGGCCGAGAACCCCAAGGCTTTTGATCCCATGAAGGATTTTTCTCACATCGCCATCTTGGGCGGTCCCCCCCTGGTGATGGCCATCAATGCCAAGGTGCCGGTGAACGATGTGAAGGGTTTCATCGACTTTGCCAACAAGACCGCCGGTGGCGTGAGTTGGGGCTCCCCTGGCAAAGGAACCCATGGCTATTTGATCGGTGAGGAGTTCCAGCGCATGACCAAGATCGAGATGGTGCACGTGGGCTACAAAGGGGCGTCGCCCGCGATGGCCGATTTGGTCGCGGGTCAAATCCCCGCCTCCTTCACCACCTTGTCCACCGCCAGTGTGCACATCCAAGCGGGCCGATTGAAGGCCTTGGCGGTGTCTTCGAGCAAGCGGCTGAAGGATTTCCCCAACGTCCCCACCTTTGCTGAGTTGGGGTTTTCCAAGCTCACCTCGGTCACGTGGTTTTCACTCTCGGGGCCGGCAGGCATGCCTGCGCCCCTCGTGACCAAGCTCAATGCGGTGGTGCGTCAAATCATGAAGGGCCCAGCCGCGCAGGAGCAACTGAGTAAAAGTTCGATGGAAACGTTTGACTGGGATGTGCCCAAATTCAATCAGTTTTTTGCCGATGAAATCAAGCGCTGGGCGCCCATGGTGAGCGCGGTCAAAGAGGAGGGTTGAGCGCGCGTGAACGCCGCGGCATAGTCGGCCCCCCGAGCGCCGCGATGGGTCTTGCCTTGGAGCGCTGCCGACCCGTGTGCAGTCACCCCTGGTGCCCCAGCAGCGAGTGGCGCATTTTTAGGGCAGATCGATGCAGATCTCGTCGTTTTGGATGGACGCGGCGTAGGTTTTCAGGGGCACCATGCAAGGTGCTGCCACGGGCTCGCCGGTTTTGATGTTGAACGAGCCGTTGTGAAAGTCGCACTCGACCACATCATCGGTGATGTCGCCTTCGGAGAGAGATCCTGGGCCGTGGGTGCACAAGTCGTCGGTGACGTAGTACTCGCCGGCAATGTTGAAGACGGCCAAGGTCAAGCCATTTGTTTCGATTTTGATGGCTTTTCCGGTGGCTACATCGGATTTTTTACACAAAGCAATATAAGGACAATCGGCCGACATTTGAAATCTCCAGTTGACAAAAACATCCCCCCAATGATAACCTCGTTTCTGATACAAGAACCGCGTTCCTTCATAAGGAACGCCAAAAAACCACGTTTTTAGTCTTCAATCCAGTCGCGCGCAGACACGGCGATGGATTTTTTTGCGAAAGCCCTTTGAGATGTTAAAAAAAGAACAAAACGATTTATTGACCCAAACGAACGCTGGCACGCCGCTTGGAAAGATGTTTCGCCGCTACTGGCTGCCCGCTCTCTTGTCCGAGGAATTGGCCACGCCCGATGGGGCGCCGGTGCGCTTACAGCTGCTCGGTGAAAAGCTGCTCGCCTTTCGCAACACGAGTGGCGAGTTGGGTTTGATTGATGAGTTTTGTGCGCACCGCGGTGTCTCTTTGTGGTTTGGGCGCAATGAAGAAAACGGTATTCGTTGCCCCTACCACGGTTGGAAATACGACATCACCGGCCAGTGTGTGGAGGTGCCCTCCGAGGACCCCAGCAGCGGCTACTGCGAGCGCGTGGCCCTCAAAGGCTACCCTCTTGTCGAGCGCGGCGGGGTGATCTGGGTCTACATGGGACCGCCCGAGTTGAAGCCCCCCTTGCCCGAGTGGGAGTTTGCCACGGTGCCGCTTGAGAACTCCTACATGTCCAAGAGGTTTCAAGAATGCAATTGGTTGCAAGCGATGGAAGGCGGCATCGATTCGAGCCACGTCTCCTTCTTGCATGGCGGCAGTTTGAACCACGACCCCTTGTTCAAAGGGGCCAAGGGCAATCAATACAACCAAAACGATTTCAAGCCGGTCTTTGAGGTGGTCGACACCCAGGGCGGCCTCTTCGTTGGAGCTCGCCGAAATGCCGAAGACGACCAGTTCTACTGGCGCATCACGCCGTGGATCATGCCCACCTTCACCATGGTCCCGCCGCGCGCCGATCACCCGGTGCATGGGCACTTTTGGGTGCCCATTGATGACCACAGTTGCTGGGCGTGGAGTTTTGACTACCACCCCAATCGGGCTTTGAGCGCCACGGAGCGTCAAGCCATGATTGAGGGCCATGGCATCCATGTGTTGGTGGACAAGGACTATGTGCCGCTGCAAAGAAAGTCCAACGACTACATGATGGACCGTGAAGCGCAGAAGTCCAAGTTGTACTACAGCGGTATTCGCGGCATCGGTATGCAAGACGCGTCGCTGCAAGAGAGCATGGGCCCCATCATCGATCGAACCCGTGAGAACTTGGTCTCCACCGACAACGGCATCATCATGGCGCGCCAGCGCATGCTCAAAACCCTCAAAGCCTTGGAGGCGGACCCGACGATGGACTTGCCTGGGCTCAACCCCGAGCACCACAAAGTCAGATCGGTGGCCATCCTCTTAAAGCGCGATCAACACTTCAAAGACGCTGCCCGCGAGGAACTGCGCGCCGTCCCTGGTAAGCCCCACGCCAGTGTTTGAGCGTTGGCTCCTCCCCATGGGGGAGGTGCCTCGCACCAGTGTGTGATCAGACTAGGCCCAGTGAAGTGGGCGTGGGGGCTTGTCACCTTGACCCACGCGCGTTTAGCCTTTAGCCTTGGGCTTTGTTCCTGAGGGTCTGAGTGGGGTGCTCCCGATTGACTCCCCATTCAGGCCATGATGATTTCTCCGATTTGAAAGCGAGCTCCACCGTGTCCAAAACCTTCCAAGCCGCTGTGGCCATGCCCAATGGCACCATTGAGATCCAATCCTTTCAAACCCCGGCACCGCGCGAGGATGCCGGACTCATGCGCATCGACATCACCGGGGTGTGTGGCAGCGATTGGCCGTATTTTCAGAATCTGCCCAAGACCCGAGGGCCGGTGATTTTGGGCCACGAGGTGGTGGGCCGAGTCGAGTCCATGGGACGACTGGCCGCGAAAAAATTCGGGGTCAAAGAGGGCGACCTGGTGGCCTTGGAGGAGTACTTGCCGTGCGGGCATTGTCACTTTTGCAGAAGCGGTGACTTTCGCTTGTGCAATGCCACCGATTGGCGTCTGGGTGGACATCGCTATGGTGCCACGGGCTTGAATGTGGGCTCAGGGCTTTGGGGGGGCTACAGCCAGTACATGGAGCTCGATATCAACACCGTCTTTCATGCGGTGCCCAGTGGTTTGGAGCCGCGTTACGCCGCCTTGGCCTTGCCCATGTCCAATGGTATCGAGTGGACCTATTTGCAAGGGGGCATTGGGCCAGGCCAGTGCGTGGTGATTCAAGGACCAGGCCAGCAAGGTCTCTCGTGTGTGGTCGCGGCGGTCGAAGCGGGTGCACAAAAGATCATTGTCACGGGACTCAACAACCCCACCGATCTGAAACGATTGGCATTGGCCAAACAACTCGGCGCCCATCACACCGTGGCGATTGGCGAGCAAGATCTTTTGGAAACCGTGGCCGATTTAACCGGTGGCTTGATGGCCGACTTGGTGATCGACTGCGCCTCGGGTGGCACCGACTCGGTGGTGAGTGCCATCCAGTTGGCCAGAAAACGCGGGCGGGTGATCCTGGGAGGCTTAAAGAGCACCAAGGTGCCGCAGTTTGACAGCGACATGATCATTGCGCGGTTTTTAACGGTCAAGGGCATGCGCGGTCACAGCTTTGAGTCGGTGGAGCTCGCCTTGGATTTGATCGCGAAAAACCGCCATGGTGTTCAAAGCATGAGCACACATCGCTTTGGCTTGGCGCAGACCGAGTACGCCTTGAAGACCTTGGCGGGTCAGGGGGCGAGCGACGCCGTCCACATGACCATTGATCCCTGGGCTTGAGGCCCCGCGCTGGGCGCAGCGTGAGCCTTGCTGACGCCTTGACTTAGCCCAAGCCCAGGCCTAGGCCCTTGCGCTGACGCCTCAAGTGCTGTCGGGCTTGGAGACGCCCAGGAGATCGAGCACACGGGCTTCTTGAATGCTGCTCATGGGGCCCACAATCACCGTCAAACCCCAGGGTGGGGGCGCGCCATCCTCTGCTTGTTGAGCGCGCTCGAGCGTGTCCACACTCACGGTGGGTGCCGCATCAAACGGCGCCATTTGTACCAATCGCAATCCTTGAGCGGTGGGGACCCGACCTTTCAAGCGCAGCAAGGTGGAGCCCAGCAAGTCTTGGAGTTGCTCAATTTGAGTGCACAAATCGGCCTCGCTCAAGACCTGGGTGTCGCTGTGGGCGAGCGGCCACCACAGGGCTTGGGCATGGTGGCGGTG
>CAISQQ010000177.1 GCA_903887655.1 uncultured Burkholderiales bacterium | reverse complement strand
GTCGGTGCTGGCCAACCACAGCACGGTGTTGGCCACTTTGTGGTTGTGCTCTTGCGCCATCACCCCCGTTGAGCCTTGGCAAAAAGGCAACTTGGCCAAGCCAGAGATGACGTTTGAGGGGGACACACTGGATAAAAATTTCACCGAACACACCTACTTCAGCAAAGAAGGTGCCTTTGGTGGCTCGGGTGTGGGGGGAGGCGGCTGTGGATGCAATTGATTCAGGTGATGAAATGAACACCAAAGCCAGCGAGCACAATGCGGCCTCACCGGTCAATCATCTCGGACATGCGCTCATGACTGCGGCTTTGGCTTTGCCCCTGGGCTTGGGTGTGGCTGTTCAAGCAAGAGCGGACAGCGCACCCGATAAAGCCTTGGTGAGTTTTAAATACTTGGACTATTTGGACAGTCAACCTGGATTTGATCGCATCCGCGTCAAAGCCCCATCGGTGTTGGTCGTCAAGCCTTTGTCGAGCGAATGGTCAGTCTCATCGACCTACACGGCCGATGCGATCTCGGGTGCGTCGCCAGCGTTTCACACCCAAGCATTAAAAACCATGCACGACCAACGCCATGCCTTGGATGTGAGTGCGACGCGTTACCTCAGTTTGGGCACGCGCACCTTTGGCGGGAGTTACTCCAAAGAGCTGGACTATTTATCGCGGGGGCTGTTTTACGCCATGACGGAGTCGGATGAGTCCAAAAACAGCACGTGGAATGCGGGTGTATCCATCAGCAGCGATCAAATCAATCCCACCAACCATGTGGTGATGAACGAGACCAAGCAGTCTTATGCCGTGATCATGGGGCTGACCCAAGTGTTGGATATGAACAATATTGCCCAATTCCAGCTCGGGCATTACAGCGGCAAAGGGGACTATTCAGATCCCTACAAGGTGTTTGACAAACGCCCCAGTGAGCGGGTGAACAACACCTTCACCGCTCGCTGGAATCATTACATGCCCAACAGTGAGTCGACTTTGAGGATGGGATACCGCTATTACGAGGACGATTGGGGAATTCGGGCCCACACCTGGGATGCGGAGTGGGTCAAGCCAGTGGGTAACGGCTGGACTTTCACGCCGTCCTTGCGTCTTTACACCCAAACGGCGGCCGATTTTTTCATCAATGCCGACACCTCGGGCTCCCCATTTCCCCCGTTTCCCACACCCGGTTCGACCTATTATTCAGAAGATCAGCGCATGTCGGGCTATGGGGCGCACACCTATGGCTTGAAGGTGAGCAAGTATTTGGATGCCGACACCTGGGTGGACCTCAAGATCGAGCAGTACCAGCAACGCGGCAGTTGGAAGCTGTTGGGTTCAGGCAGCACGGGCATGGATGCGTTTTTAGCGAAAAGCATTCAAGTGGGATTGAGTCACTATTTTTGATTTCTAAAGCAGTTAAAGATTACCTATGGCAACAACAACTGGAACAGCGGCCGACGAAGCATGGATTGTGGTGTCGGCTGGTACCTTCACCTTGAATGGGTTAGGGGGTGTGGATACCTTGTTTTTGGGCACCTCCTTGACCAAGGATTACACCGTCTCCTCAGGGGCCGATGGCATTCATGTCGATTCAGTCTCGGGTGCGAGCGCTGCCTTGCACGCGACTCTTCAAAACATGGAGGTCTTGGTTTACAACTCGGGGCATGATTACCAAGGCATTGGCAACATGAACGTGGCGTTCTTCGATGGCTCGAAAAGCTCCTTGAATGCCAATACCTCAAGGCCAACGTCAAATTTCTCAATTTATCCAACATCAACGGGCTACTCGGCTCAGGCCAAGGATGGTCTGGGGTTGTACACCTTTAAAAACATTCAGCGTCTACAGTTCTCTGATAAAAACTTGGCATTGGATCTCTCACCAACGGGAAACGCCACCTTGGTGGCCGAAACCTTGGGGGCAGTTTTGGGCGCTTCCTCGGTCAACAACACAAATTATGTGGGGATTGGATTGAAGTTTGTGGACGCAGACACGGCCACCAGTGCCAATCAGAAGTTGTTGGATGTTATCCAGTTGGCCCTCAATGCAGTGCTGGGTAGCAACCCGACCAATGCCCAAGTGGTTGATCTCCTTTATACGAGCGTGGTGGGCTCGCACCCCACGGCTGCACAAGCCGCTCCATTTGTGGCTCAACTCGACAGTGGCAGCGCCACTCCCACCTCCTTGGGGGTGATGGCCGCTCAACTGCCCTTGAATTTGAGCAACATCAATTTGACAGGGTTGGCCAACAGTGGATTGGCTTACACCGGCTATTCGCTCTGAGCATGAGGTGATGGGCTTGCCCCCAAAAAGTACTTTGACCATGATGAACAAACTTCGCTGCTGGACTATTTTCTCGATCTGGATGTGCATGGCACTGAGTTGTACTTGGGCCGCTCAGGTCGGTGACGATGTGAGCGACCTGGCATTGCCCAACTCCAAGGTGGGTGCCAAGATCATGGATTTGAAAGGTCAATGGGTGTATTTGGATTTTTGGGCCTCCTGGTGTGGGCCATGTCGGCAGTCTTTTCCTTGGATGAATGAGATGCAAGAAAAAGCCATCATCCCTGGATTGAGCTTTGTGGCGGTCAATGTCGATGCCAAAAAGCCCGATGCCGATCGTTTCTTGAGTCAGCACCCCGCCGTTTTTGCTTTGGCCTTTGATGCCAGCGGTGTATCGGCCAAGACCATGGGTCTCAAAGTCATGCCCACTTCTTATTTGATCAATCCCAAAGGCCAGGTGGCCCTGATCCATGCCGGCTTCAGAGTTGAAGAGCGTCGTGAGATTCAAGACGCCATCGTTAAAACGATGGCGCAATACAAGCCCTAACAAGGATCTGGCCACCTTGAGTCTACCCAGGATCGCGTCCTGACACCTTAGCGCAGGCAGTGTCTCCAGCCCTTCCCCCTGAGAAGTGGTCATATTCCTCAGCTATAGTCGGCACTCGGCCTTGGATGTTGGTCTTGAGCTCAGGGTCCTTCACTTATTTTGAAAATGTAAAAACCATGAAATCTAACGGCGTTATCTTGCGCTCAATCTTGTTGCTGTGTCTCGCTGCGTCTTGCTTCTTGTCAGCCCATGCGCAAGGCAGCCCCAAAAGCACCAGCCCAGTTTTGCCGCACAAGCCCTTGGTGTTGCTTGTGAGCATCGATGGCTTTCGGGCCGATTATCTCGAGCGGGGTTTCACGCCGAATTTGAAGAATCTGGCGCTCAGAGGCACGCACGCCGATCGGCTCACGCCAGTGTTTCCGAGTATTACTTTCCCCAATCATTACTCACTGGTCACGGGGCTCTACCCAGATCACAATGGGGTGGTGAACAACACCATGGTTGACCCCCAAATTCC
>CAISQQ010000176.1 GCA_903887655.1 uncultured Burkholderiales bacterium | reverse complement strand
CGTCATGGACTTCTCGCCGTGGTAGAAGTCGCCGTGCTTCATCGTGGCCACGTGGGTGCGCGAAGCCTGACTCCACTCGCCCATGCTGTGGGGGTTTTTACGGGCAAAGTTCTTCACCGCCAAGGGGGCGCGACGGTCTGAATTGCCCTCGCGAAGCACGGGGTTCACGGCCGAGCCCATGCACTTGGAGTAGCGCGCGCGAATCGTTTTATCAGCGTCGGTTTTGGGGTCTTCAGGAAAATCAGGAATGGCGTAGCCCTTGCTTTGCAACTCTTGAATACAAGCAACGAGTTGGGGCACCGAGGCGCTGATGTTGGGCAACTTGATGATGTTGGTCTCGGGCAAAAGCGTCAAACGACCCAGCTCCGCCAAGTTGTCAGGCAGCTTTTGCGCGTCGCTCAAAAAATCAGGAAACTCGCCCAAGATTCGGGCCGCCACCGAAATGTCGCTTTGTGCGACCTCAATACCGGCGGGTTGGGCAAAGGTGCGAATGATGGGCAAAAAGGACGCGGTCGCCAAAAGTGGCGCTTCATCGGTCAAGGTGTAAATGATTTTGGAGGTGGGGGCTGTCATGTGTTTGTCTTCCTAAAAGTGACCGTGGCGAGTGGGGTGTTGACAGGGTGTGTCTGGGCGTAGCGCATCAGCAGCGAGCACAAAAAAAGCCCATGTGTCCATGGGCTTTGGGCGCAGGGCTTAGGCGCAATCCAAGACAGCAAACTCCTTGACGGAGCACTGTCGCATTATAGTCCCACCGACCCCCTAGCGTCCCACCCTAAACCCTCCCCCAAAGCCCACAGGGGTCTGGGGTGAGTGTTGGCCAGAATTCGGGGGGAAGGCCTGAGCTTAGGCTTTGGCCAAAGTAAAGCCGTGGTTTTTAAGCGGGAAGGAGCGCACCCGCTTGCCCGTGGCATTGAAGATGGCGTTGGCCAGTGCTGGGCCCAGCGGCGCTTGGGCGGGCTCACCCACCCCACCCCAAAAGCCACCCGTGGGGGCAATCACCGTCTCAATTTTGGGCATCTCGTTCAAGCGCATCATGCGGTAGTCGTGGAAATTGGACTGCTCTACTCGACCGTCCTTCAAGGTGATTTCTCCCCAGAAAATCGCACTCAAACCATGCACCATGCTGCCTTGGAGCTGAGCTTGTATGTTGTCGGGGTTGACGGCGTAGCCCGGATCAATACCGACCACAATGCGGTGAATTTTGACTTGTTGCTGGGCATTGACGGAGACCTCGCACACGCAGGCCGTGTAACTGCCGTAGCCTTCGGTCTCGGCGATGCCGCGAAACACCCCTTTGGGCAAGGGCGAGCCGTAATTGGCCGCCTTGGTGACGGCGAGCAAAATCGATTTGTCTTTGGGACGTTTCTCCGACAAATTGGCCAGGCGAAACTCCAACGGATCCTTGCCAGACGCGTGGGCGAGCTCGTCAATGAAGCTCTCGCGCATGAAGGGGTTTTGAGAGTGACCCACCGATCTCCAAAATCCCACCGGCACATTGGTGTCGTGCTGTGCGTACTCGACGAGCGAGTTGGGGTTGGCATAAGGATGGTCCCTCAGACTTGCCACCGCTTGTGGATCGATGCCGCCTTGCAAGGGCAGCTTCAACAAGGATGACAAAATCGAAGGCGCGCTCACGCGGATGTGAAGGGCATCGATGCGGCCATTGTCAGCGACCACGCCTTTGAATTTGATCAAGGACGCGGGACGGTAAAAATCGTGCTGGGTGTCTTCTTCACGGGTCCACAGCATCTTGACGGGCAAGGGCGACATGGCACGCGCAATTCTTGCACCTTGGATGGAGAAGTCTTGTGAACCCCCGCGACGACCCAAGCCGCCACCGAGTTGCACGGGATGGACTTTGACGTTTTCTTGCTTGACATCGGCGGCTCGGGCCGACACGGCCAAGGTGGCCTCGGCACTTTGCGTGGACGTCCAGATCTCCAACTTATCATCCTTCAGCCAACCGGTGTAGCCCATGGGCTCCATGGTGGCGTGGGCCAAGTAGGGGGTGAAATACTCGCCCTCGATCACTTTGGCGCCCGCGGCCGTGAGCGCGGCCACGGTGTCGCCTTCTTTGCGGGCGACCGCAACTTCGGTTTGCGTGAGACCCTCTTTGAAGTACTCCATCAAGGAGGTGGAGGAGAGCTTGGCGTTTTTCTCGGGCACATCCCACTCAATGCTCACGTCCTTCAAGGCCTCTTTGGCACGCCACCAACTGTCGGCCACCACGGCGACAAAGTCACCCATGTTGAGCACTTTTTTGATGCCCCGACGGTTGTCGATTTTGCTGCTGTCCAAAGACTTGACTTTGCCATTGAAGACGGGGCAGGAGGCGACTGCAGCGTAGACCATGCCAGGCAACTGGGTGTCAATACCATAGCGGATCTTGCCACGCACGATGTCCGGAATCTCGCGGCGTTTGATGGGCTTGCCGATGATTTTCCAATCCTTGGGGTCTTTCAAGGCGACATTGTTCGGGGGATTGAGCTGAGACGCGGCCAAGGCCAATTGTCCATAGGTCATGCTCTTTTTGCTGGGGGTGTGGACCACCACACCCAATTTGGCAACACACTCGGAAGACGGCACATGCATGGCGTTGGCGCCTGCCACGATGAGCATCTCGCGCGCTGTGGCACCGGCTTTTCTCAAATACTCGTGTGAGTCTTGGATGGTGCGCGAGCCCACAGAGGCCATGTCGCCATAGACGCGTTTTTGCGCCAAATTGTCCTCGGCCGTGGCGTACTGGACCACCACTTTTTTCCAGTCGGCCTCCAACTCATCAGCCACCAGCATGGGAGCGGAGGTGCTTGATCCTTGGCCCATTTCTGCTCGGGCATATCGAATGATGATGGTCTCATCGGGCTGAATTTCGATCCAAGCGTTCACCTTTTGAGGCGCAGCAGCCGCAGCGGGCACCGCCGCGTTGGCGCCGGGCAAGAAAAATCCAAGTGAAAAACCCATCCCGGAGCTCACGCTCACACTCGTGCTGAGTTTCAAAAACTCACGCTTGCTGGGGTCTTGGGCGGGGGCTTGAACAGCGGTCAAGTCATCGTGGGCGTTGTTCATGCTGTGGCTCCTTTGTTGGCAACGGCGTGAATCGCCGCGCGGATTCGAGCGTAGGTGCCGCAACGGCAAATATTGGTCATGGCCGCATCGATGTCGTCATCGGTGGGTTTGGGTTTCTTTTTGAGGAGCGCCACGGCAGCGAGCATTTGACCGCCCTGACAATAACCACACTGGGGCACCTCGTGATCGATCCAAGCTTGTTGCACGGGGTGCAGGCGCCCTTTTTTCTCCAGACCTTCGATCGTCACGACTTGTTGACCCTGAGCAGCAGACACGGGATAAGAGCAAGAACGCACGGGCTCACCATTCAAGAGCACGGTGCACGCGCCGCACTGCGCAACACCGCAACCGAATTTGGGACCCTTGATATCGAGCTCGTCTCTGAGCGCCCACAAGAGCGGCATTTCAGGCTCCACATCGAGTTCATAGACGTGTTCATTGATCGACAGTTTCATGGTTTTTCCTCTAATTAATCACTTCTAGCTTAGCATTGTCCTTGGCGCGTGAAATTCAGGGTAATCCCGAAAAGCCGCCCGTCCACCCCCACACTGGGGCCCAACCCCAACTTTTTTTCTCATGGACTCACCCCACAGCGATTTGAGGGGCTGATAAAGACAAAAGAACAGCGCGCATCATAGTGACTTTTGAGTCCAAGCGCGCCATGGGGTCATCTCAAACAATCATGTCTTGGGTGATCACCAAGGGGCCTTTACCAGCCCAACGCTCGAGGTACAAATAAATCACCGGGGTGATGTAGAGCGTGATGACTTGAGAAAACAGCAATCCCCCCACCACCGCCACACCCAGTGGTGAGCGCAACTCGGCTCCTGCGCCCAGGCCCAAAGAAATGGGCAATGCACCCATGAGGGCGGCAAAGGTGGTCATCATGATCGGGCGAAAGCGCAGCACACAAGCTCGGCGAATCGCTTGCTCAGGGTGCATGCCGTCATGCCGTTGGGCCTCCAGGGCAAAGTCAATCATCATGATGGCGTTCTTTTTGACAATACCAATGAGCATCAAAATGCCGATGGTGGCGATTAAGGTGAGATCAATTTTAAAGAACCACAAAAATAAGAGCGCCCCCACCGCCGCCGACGGCAAGCCCGCCAAAATGGTGAGCGGGTGGATATAGCTTTCATAAAGAACGCCCAACAAGATGTAGATCACCAACACCGCCACCAAGAGCAAAATCACTTGGCTGCTTTGGGTGTTTTGAAAAACAGCCGCATCACCACCGTAGTTGGTGATGATGGAGGAGGGAATTTGCAGCTCTTGTGAGAACTGCTCAATCTTCTTGGTCGCGTCGCCAAGAGGCGCTTCGGGCGCCAAGTTGAAAGAAATCGTCACCGCTTGCAACTGCCCTTGGTGGTTCACGGCGGTGGGCCCCACCGCGCGGGTGACGGTCACCAAGCTGGAGAGGGGCACAATCTGCCCGGAGAGCTTGGAGCGCACAAAGATGTTGCCAATCGAGTCTTCAAATTCGCGAAACTCGTTGGGGGCTTCCATGATCACCAAATAGCTGTTGACGGGCGTGAAGATGGTGGATATTTGTCGATCCCCAAAAGCGTTGTACAAAGCACTGCGGATGTCTTGTGTAGAGACCCCCAAAGCGCCCGCCTTGTCGCGATCAAAATTCACATTGACTTGCAAGCCCCTGAGCTGGGAGTCGCTGGTGACGTCCCGAAAGGTGGGGTCTGCGCGCATTTTTTGTTGCAATTTGTTGGACCACTCGTTCAAGGCGTCGGCGCTCACACTTTGCATGACATACTGGTAGCGGCTCTTGCTTTGCTTGCCCCCGAGCTGCAAGTTTTGTACAGGCCGCATGTAGACGGCAAAACCCGGGTAGCGCGCTTTTTTGCGCAACTGCTCGATCACCAAGCCAATGCGTGGGCGTTCACTCAAAGGCTTGAGGACAACAAACATGCGGGCCGAATTCAAAGCACTGGGCGAAAAAGAGGCCGAGCCCACAAAGGACTGCACATAGGCGACCGATGGGTCATGGCTGATGGTGTCGGCAATGATGTTTTGAATGCGCACCATCTCTCTAAAGGAGATGTCTTCTGAGGCCTCGGTGGTGATTTGAATTTGCCCAATGTCTTCTTCAGGGAAAAAGCCCTTGGGACTGATCGAGAAAAGCCAGACCGTCAAACCAAACGTGATGAAGGCGACAAAAAGCACCCACCTGCGGTGCGCGAGTGCGACTTCCAAAGAGCTCTCATAGGCATCCAAGACCGACTTGAATGCCGCCTCAAACCAGCGCCCAAAGATATTTTCTCGCTCGTGTTCATTCGCTTGGTGCACCGGCAAGAAGCGCGAACACAGCATGGGCACCAAGGTGAGAGAGACCACCGCAGACACCAACACGGCCAGGCCCACCACCACCGCAAACTCGTGAAACAACAGGCCAATGACACCGGGCATAAAAAAGATCGGAATGAACACCGACACCAAGGACAGCGAGATGGACACGATCGTGAAGGCCATCTCCTTGCCGCCTTTGAGCGAGGCTTGCATGGGGGTCATGCCGTCCTCCACGTGGCGAACGATGTTCTCCAGCATCACAATCGCATCGTCCACCACCAGCCCCACGGCCAAGGTGATCCCCAAAAGCGAGACATTGTCCAGGCTGTAGCCAAAGGCGTAAAGCAGCGAAATCGCGCCAATCAAGGACACGGGCAAACTGAGCGTGGGGATGATGGTGGCCACGGTTCGGCGGATGAACATCAAAATCACCATCACCACCAAAATGACCGTGAGCGCGAGGGAGTATTGAACGTCATGGATGGCGTCTCGCACTGAAATGGATCGGTCATTCAAGGGCAAAATCTCAACCGACGCGGGCAACTGGGATTTAAAGCGTGGCAATAAACTTCGAATGGAGTCGATCACTTCGACGGTGTTGGCGTTGGGTTGACGCTGGATGGCCAAGATGATGGAAGTCTTGCCCTGGTAGCTCGCTTGGGTGCGCACCGACTCGTAGCTGTCTTCGACGGTGGCCACATCTCTCAAACGCACCAAGCCGTTGGGGCGTGAGCTCACCACCACGTTGGCAAACTCGGAGGACTTGGTCAACTGTTTGTTGGCCGTGATGGTGAGCATTTGCTTAGGGCCATCCAAGATCCCCACGGGCGTGTTGGAGTTGCTGGAATTGACAGCACTCAAGACGTCGTCCATCGTCAATCCATGGGACGCCAAGGCTTGGGGGTTGGCGCGGATGCGAACAGCAAAGCGCTTTTGCCCGTAGACGTTCACCAACGCCACACCACTCACGGTGGAGATGGTGGGGGCGATGAGGTTTTCCGCAAAATCGTTGAGCTCAGACAAACTGAGCGAAGTCGAGGCCAGGGACAAAAACAAGATGGGCGAATCGGCCGGATTGACCTTTCGGTAAGACGGCGGCAAGGTCATCTCAGCGGGCAATGATCTTTGCGCTCTGAGGAGAGCGGCTTGCACGTCCACGGCCACCAAATCGATGTTTTTATTGGGGTTGAATTCCAAGTTGATGGTGGTCCCGCCCAAGATGTTGGTCGAGCTGATCACGTTGATGCCATCGATGGTGGAGAACTGCTTCTCCAAGGGCAAAGCCACCGACGCGGCCATGGTCTCGGGGCTCGCGCCGGGAAAAGACGCCGTCACGCTGATCACCGGCGTGTTGAAGGTCGGCAAGGCGGAGATGGGGATTTTGCTGTAGGCAATGAGACCGGCAAAAACAGTGGCCAAGCTCAGCAACACCGTCATCACGGGCCGCTGAATACACAACTGAGGGATGTTCATGGCTTGGGAGAGTTGGGTTGGGTGGCAGCCGAGTCTTTATTGGCCGAGGATTTGCCCGCACCGGGTGTGACCACCCGCACTTTGGCGTTGGGGCGCACGTTTTGCTTACCGTCGAGCACCACTTGGTCCCCCGCCTTGAGGCCTTCGACCACCATGTCCTCGCCAAAAATATAAATTTGCTTGATGGGCGTTTGGATGGCGATTTGGTCTTCGCCCACCACGTAGACAAATTTCCCATTGGGACTGTTCACCACGGCTTTGGAGGGAATGGAGAGCGCGTCTTTCAAGGTTCCCAAATTGATGGTGGTTTGTACAAACTGTCCAGGCCACAACGCCTCCTTGCTGTTGCTGAACTGCGCCTTGGCTCGGATGGTGCCCGAGGTGGTGTCCACCATGTTGTCGACAAAATACAAATGGCCCGACACCGACAGCTCTTTATTGGGCGTCTTGGCTTGAACATTCAAGGCATTTGATTTTTTGGAGTCGGCCAAGGCTTGTTGCAATTGCGAGAGATTGCTCTCTGGCACACTAAAGAGCACCGAGATGGGGTCAAGTTGCGTCACCGTGACCAAGGACGTGGTTTGCGGCACGACCAAGGTGCCGGGGAACACATTGATGATGCCCGTGCGCCCTGAAATGGGCGCCCGGATGGTGTCAAAGTCCAACGCCACCATGGCCGCTTCCAAGGCGGATTCATCACTCTTGACGGTCGAGGTTTGGGCGTCGCGCAAACTCAAGGACGTGTCCACCGAGCCTTGGGAGACGAAGTTCTTGCTCTTGAGTTCTTGGGCACGCACGAATTGGCGCTCTTGATCCAGGGCCAAGGCCTTGTCACGCATCAATTGGGCTTTGAGTTTTTCCACATTGGCGCGATCGGTTCGGTCGTCCAGGGTAAAGAGCACCTGACCTTGGCTCACGAACTGACCTTCATGCACCAACACTTGTTTGACCACATTCGTGACTTGGGCATGCACATCCACGGTTCGGATGGCGGAGACGGCGCCGTTGAGGTTGAGGTTAAAGGGCACATCTTTGGGCTTGACCAGATGCACGCTCACCGCGGGGTCGGGTGCGCCCTTGGGGGCCTCGTCGGTTTTGGGCCAAAGGCGATAGCCCACCAGGCCGCCCAATACGGCCAGCACCCCCACACTCCAAGCGATTGATTTGAGTTTCATACGTTCATTTGTCCCTGGCACAATAATTAATCTGCACAACCGCCCGCAGAGAGGGACTGATCTCATCACCAGCCCCCAACTTGGCATTTTAAAATCCAAAACTTTGGAAGTTTACAAAAAATTGGCCCCCTGCAGTCCTAGTGAAAACGATCGATGGCCTGCCAGCACCGCCCAAGCCCCTTGCGTTTGAAGAGGGCCCCAAGCCATCAGGCGGCCAAGGCGGCGCTGTCCAAACGCATCCACCACAACTGCACTTGCGCCATCCAGCGACTCAAAGGAGGCTCCACCCAGCGCTGCAGCAACAAGCCCCAAACGAGGGCGCACAACCAGCACAGCAGCACCATGACCACGGCCCAGGCAAGGCCTTGCAGATGGGCGGCGTTCCAAACGGCACTAAAGACCACCACCAAGGCGAAGTGGTTCAAAAACGTGGCATAGGCGGCATCGCCCAATTGGGACAGACGGCGCTTGAACACGCGACTCAAAGACCGCCCTTGGTGATCCGCATAAAAGAACAACAAGGCCGCCGTGAGCAAGGCCACCACCAAGCGAGCTCGCCATGACAGCGCCAAGGAGGCCCAGCCCAAGAGCCACACGGCCCAAAAGAGCGGTCGGGTGTTGTTGAATTGTGAGGCGAATGCGGCCAGCAAGCCCAGACCATACGCCCCCATGAAGTAAATGGCCCAGTCGTCGAGTTGTTCAAACCGATTGAAAAACCAAAGTGAGGAAAGACACACCAAGGCCACACCCCACATCAAGTTGGCACTGAGCTTGATGCTGGCGTGTCCCGCATCGCGACACAAGCAAGCGAGCACGGCCACCAAGGCAAAGAGCTGAAAATCGATGGCGACGTACCAAACACCCGCAGAGATAGAGGGGACATGAAGCACACCTTGGAGCATCAACACATGGGCCAACATTTGAGTCCAACTGACCGCATCGGGGACCCAGTCTTGATCCACCCTGCCCCCACAGGCCGCCACCACCCCGATACAAATCAGCAAGCTCAACAGATAAAAAGGCGTCAATCGAAGAAAGCGCTTGAGCAACAAATCACTCAGTGGCTTGCCGCGCGCGCGCATCAAGGTCTGGGCGGCCAAAAAACCCGCGACCACCAAAAAGAGCTGCACCGCCAAGCGTGAATAGGAGAAGACGGCCTCGACGGCGGCGGGGTACTCGCCCTCGAGCACATCCGCCATGGGTCCATGGGCCATCAAATGATGGACAACGATGCATTGCGCACCCAAGAACTTCAATAAATCAATGACCCAAGAACGCATCAATACCACTCAAGCTTGGAAAAGTTGTTCAACACTGACTGGCCAGGCGTGTGCGGCGAGCCCCATTTATTTAATTCGCCGTGGATGCCTCAAAGCCCCTTGCCCTTGTGGCCCGATAGAGTTCCATTTGGCTCCGATAAGAAAACCCTCTATCATGCCATAAAAATGAGATCCATTTCAAAATCCCCCCCGGCCCTGCCCTATCTCGAGCCCCATGATCCGTTTCCCGATGTCTCGGCGGCTTGGGGGCCCGAGTCCCCCGCACCAGGCCTCTTGGCCGCTGGCGCCGATTTGTCGCTCGAGCGCTTGGTGGACGCCTACAGCCATGGCATTTTTCCCTGGTTCAGCCCAGGCGAGCCAATTTTGTGGTGGAGCACCGAGCCGCGCATGGTGCTCCACACCGAACACCTCAAACTGCAGCGCTCTATGCTCAAAACCCTCAAGCGCTTTACCCGCCAAAGCGGGTGTGAAATCAAGTTCGACACCCACTTTGAGGGGGTGATCAGCGCTTGCGCGGGCGTGAGCCGTGCTCGCCAAGGCGGGACATGGATCACCCCGGAGATGGTCCAGGCCTACACCCGACTTCACCAGGCGGGCTTGGCCCACAGTGTCGAGACCTGGGTGCAAGGCGAATTGGTGGGGGGCTTGTACTGCGTGGCGCTGGGGCGAGCGGTGTTTGGTGAATCCATGTTCAGCTTGGCCAGCGACGCCTCCAAAATTGCGCTCTTCGCCCTGGTGGCGTTTTGCCGCGACCAAGGCATTGAACTGATCGACTGCCAGCAGCAAACCCCACACCTCGAGAGCCTGGGCGCCCAGCCCATGGCCAGGCAGGACTTTTTGGTCAAAGCGCAGCACGCCATGCGCCTAGGCAGCCCCAGCTGGGACTTTAAACCGATATACTGGCAAAAAATCCATCCCAGTCTGAGCCCGACGTGACCCATCCCCACGAACTGCCCCTACAAAGCCTTCAGTTTTACTCAACGGCGCCTTATCCCTGCAGTTATTTGGAGGACCACGAGGCCAGATCACAAGTGGCCTCGCCGGGGCACTTGATCAACAACGACGTGTACTCTGACCTGGTGAGCAAGGGCTTTCGCCGCTCGGGCCTGTTCACCTACCGACCGCACTGCGACCACTGCCAAGCGTGCACCCCGCTGCGCGTGTCTAGCCTGGCGTTCAAGCCCACGCGCAGTCAACAACGCGCTTGGCGCACACACCAAGACTTGGAGGTGCGGGTCTCACGCTTAGGCTTTGTCAAAGAGCACTACGAACTGTACCTGAGCTACCAAGCCAGCCGGCACCAAGGCGGTGGCATGGACCAAGACAGCATGGACCAATACGCCCAGTTCTTGCTGCAGTCTCGGGTCAACTCCAGAATTGTCGAGTTTCGCACCCGAGACACTCCCCATGCAGCGACGTCTTTGAACGCCGGCCTCAATACCGCCGTGAGTGGCGCCACCGACTCGAGCCCCTTATCGAGTGAGCCTTCGAGTGCCAACTCGAGACTTCAAATGGTCTCGATTCTGGATGTCTTGAACGATGGTCTCTCCGCCGTTTACACCTTCTTTGACCCCCATGCCAAGGGCAGCCTTGGCACCTACAATGTCTTGTGGCAAATTGAGCAAGCACGGCAAATGGGCCTGCCCTATGTCTATTTGGGTTATTTGATTGAAAAAAGCCAAAAAATGAGCTACAAATCGCTCTTCAAACCCCACGAACTGCTCCAAGATGGGGTCTGGTCTGAGCCTGGTGCAGGCGCTTAAAAACACCAAAAAAGCTCAACCCTCCATTGGCAAAGCCAGTAAGATGTTGACATGAATTACAACAACAAACTCGATCGATCAGCGCACGACTCCAGTGGCGGCTCCCACGAGTTGGGCACGGCAGTGAGCTCCAACACGCTCACGCCCACCATCCAAGTTTTGCAACGCATGTTCAGTTTGATCGATCTCTTGGCCTCGCGCCAAGGCGCCATGAGCTTGAAAGAGATCAGCGAAAAAACCCTGCTTCACCCCTCCACTGCGCATCGAATTTTGAACGACCTGGCCATTGGGCGTTATGTCGAGCGCGCCGATGTGGGCAGCTACCGATTGGGGCTGCGATTGTTGGAGCTGGGCAATGCGGTCAAAGAAAGACTCAATGTGCGCGATGCGGCCTTGGAGCCCATGCGGGAGTTGCATCGTTTGATTGAGCAGTCGGTGAATTTAAGCCTGTGCCAAGGCGACGAGATCGTCTACATCGAGCGCGCTTACAGCGAGAGATCGGGCATGCAAGTCGTTCGCGCCATTGGCGGGCATGCACCGCTGCACCTCACCTCGGTGGGCAAGCTGTTCTTGGCCACCCAAAACCCACAAGAGTTGCACGCCTACGCCTTGCGCACACAACTCAAGGGCAACACCAAAAATAGCCTCAGCGACTTCGCCAAGTTGTCCCACGACCTGGAGAAGGTGAGAGAGAGTGGCGTCGCGCGCGACAATGAGGAATTGGAGCTGGGGGTGAAATGCATGGCGTGTGGCATTTACGACGACCAAGATCAGTTGGTGGCAGGACTGTCGATCTCTGCCCCTGCAGACCGACTCGATGAGATCTGGTTGGCCCAATTGCAAGAGACAGCGCGTCAGATCTCGCACGCGATGGGTCACCGCGAGACTTAAAGCGCCAAGCCTGTCTGCCTGCCCCCTGAGCCCTGAGCCCTGGGTGTGGGAGACGCCCGCTTTTAACTTTGCGGCACAATTCCCGAATGGTGCACTTCCACCCAATGGCGCACCCGCTCGGCATCGGCGATGCGACTCAAACGACCGGCCGAGTCCAACAGCACCATGATGAGGTGCCTGCCCGCAATTTTGGTTTGCATGACCAAGCACTGGCCGGCTTCGCTGATGTAGCCGGTTTTTTGCAGACCAATCTCCCAGTTGGGATTTTTCACCAAGCGGTTGGTGGTGTGAAAGCTCATGAGTCGGTTGCCCACTTCCACCGTGTAGCTCGGTGACGTGGTGAAGTCCCTGAGCAAAGAGTCTTGGTAGGCATGCCCCACCAAAGTGGCCAGGTCTTTGGCGCTCGACTGGTTCTTGCTCGACAAGCCGGTGGGCTCCTGGTAGTGCGTGTCCTTCATGCCCAGCAAGATCGCTTTCTCATTCATCTTCTGCACAAAGACCTCAAGGCCGCCAGGAAATGTCCGTCCCAAAGCATGGGCGGCTCGGTTCTCACTGGCCATCAGGGCCAAGTGCAGCATCTCCATGCGGGGCAATGAGGTGCCCACTTTGAGCCGAGAAGAGCTATTTTTTTCGGTATCGACATCTTCTTGCGTGATGGTGAGCATCTCGTTCATATCGAGCTTGGCCTCACTCACCAACACCCCTGTCATCAATTTCGTGATGGAGGCAATGGGCAAGACGGCTTGATCGTTTTTGCTCAGCAGCACCTCGTTGGTGTCTTGGTCAATGACGTAGGCCACACTGGACTTCAAAGCCAAGTCGTCATTGCCCTCGTGCAAGCCCGCCAACTGACCAAACGAGGGCTTGACGGGCACGATCGCTGCCGCGCGATGGGTGCGGTGGCTCAGTGAACGAGGAGCGCCCTTGTGCGCTTTGGGCGTTGAAGCGCTGGAGCTGGGCTCGTGGCTTTGCACCGCACAGGCCAACTGAGCGCCACACAAAATCAGCAGCAGCGCAAACGCTCTCCAAAGTGTTTTGATCAACACGTTTCTCCAAATTTAGTCTCGGATCGTCCAGTTGACTCGCACTCGACGAGTGCTCATCCGGATAGATTTCGTGGGTAAAGTATACCAAAAACAAAAAAAACACGCAAGATCATAGACTTGCATGATTTTCATGAGGTAAGACCCGCCCATCAACCCCGGCTTGGCGGGGCCAACACACCAACACCAAGGCACCCACTGGTCCGCTCCTGGCCAGAACCGGATCTGGATCGCCAAAGGCCCGCCACGGTGAACTCAGTGAGGGCGGGTGGGATGCGGCTCAGGCGCATCTTTCTCGCTCAACTCCGGGTCGTGCAGGCCTTGTTCGTCGGGCTCATCGGTGGAGGTGCTGATGACACTCACCTGGATTCCCTTGGCTTTTCGCCAAGCGTAGATCACATAACCACTCAAAGCGTAGGCCACGAATAAAGAAAACAACACGATGGGGGGGTGAATATTGATGATGGCAATGAGCAAGGCCAAAAAAACGATGGTGGCAAAGGGCACACTTTTTTTCATTTGCACGTCTTTGAAACTGTAAAAGGGTGCGTTCGTGACCATGGTGAGTCCGGCCAATAAACTGAGCGCAAACATCACCCAAGACACTTGTTCACCGGAAACACCGGCATCGTTGATCACCCAAATGAAGCCCGTGAGCACGGCAGCGGCTGCGGGCGAAGGCAAGCCCTGAAAGTAGCGCCGGTCCACCACCTGTGTATTGACATTGAACCGCGCCAAACGCAGTGCGGCACAAGCGCAATACAAAAACGCAGCAATCCAGCCCCACCGCCCCAAGCCCTTGAGCGCCCACTCATAGGCAATGAGAGCAGGTGCTGCACCAAAGGAGACCATATCCGAGAGCGAATCCATTTGCTCACCAAAGGCACTTTGTGTGTTGGTCATGCGAGCCACACGACCGTCCATGGCATCCAAAATCATGGCGCAAAACACCCCCATGGCGGCCAGATCAAATCGCTCATTCATGGCCATCACAATGGCGTAAAAACCACCAAAAAGGGCCGCCAAGGTGACCAAATTGGGCAACATGTAAATGCCTTTTCTGGGCTTGGGTCGCACGGGATCGGGCGTGGGCGAAGTGCTTTTGATGTTTTTCATCTCCGCGGGCTTCTCACCCGTTGGGGTGGTCTCATTCATCACAACCCCCTCGGCCCAGGCCTCTAACGCAGCAAACACTGCGCTTGTAATGCCCCCCCAAAGACAACAGCAGTGACAACAGCAGTGGCAGCATGATGCGAGAGCCTTGGATCAAAGTTTGGCCAAAATAGTCATCGTGGCCTTGACCTTGTCACCTGGCGAGACTTTGACAGTGGCATCGATGGGCAGGTAAACATCCACCCGGGAGCCAAAGCGGATGAATCCGTAGCGCTCGCCCTTGGTGAGGGTCTGACCGACTTGGGCGTAGCAAAGAATTCTCCTGGCAATCAAGCCAGCGACCTGCACCAAGGTGACGGTTTTGGCCTCGCCATGAAACTGCGCCTCAATCACCATGGCGTTGCGCTCGTTTTCACTCGACGCCTTGTCCAAGTCGGCGTTGAAGAACTGACCGGGCGAATAAGCAAGACTGCTCACCACACCGTCCACACTGGCGCGGTTGCTGTGAACATTGAAGACATTCATGAAGACGCTGATCAAAATGGCTTCGCGCTGGGCATACGGGTCGTAAGTCCTCTCGACCTTGATCACCCGCCCGTCTGCCGGAGCCAGCACCGCATCCACATCGTCTGGAATGGGACGCGGCGGGTCGCGAAAGAATTGAATCACAAACACGGCCACCACATCCAGTGGCAAGCCCCAGGCCCAAGAGCCCCACCAATGTCCCAGACAGGCAAGTACAAGGCTCAGTGCAATGAAAGGCCAGCCCTCGCGGGCCAACAGGGGGTGCGGATAGTTCAAGAGGCTCCTAGCGGACTGCACAGTCACATGATGTTCATAGTTCTGCCATTGTAATGCCAATAGCGCGCTGTAAAAGAGTTCAAAAGCACTCTGCGTTCATTGGAAATGAACACCTTGGGATGCATTGGGGCAAGGGACAACTCGCACTTGAGTCTAGAGGGCGCCGTTGACTGGCTTGGGGCTTGACACCCACCCGCGGCCTTGAGCCGCCACACTGGACCCCAGCGGCGGACACCACCGACCAAGCCCAACGTTCAAGCCCAGCCTTGAAGCTCATTCCCTGAAGCTCATTCCCTGAAGCTCAGCCCTGAAGCGCATCCTATCGGTCGCTCAGAGGCGTCCAACACATGAGGGCAGGCCATGACGCAAAAAGGGCCTGCACTGCAGGCCCTTCAACGAGGTTTGGGGGGCTAGCACGGGGTGAGCGCGCAGCCTGACTCAGACACTCGAATCAATTGCGGGTTTGATCGACCAATTTGTTTTTGGCAATCCAAGGCATCATGGAGCGCAACTGGGCGCCCACTTTTTCAATGGAATGCTCAGCAGTCAAGCGTCTGCGCGCGGTCATGCTGGGGTAAGCGGTGCGACCTTCCAAAATGAAGTTCTTCGCGTACTCACCATTTTGGATGTTCTTGAGGGCTTTGCGCATGGCGGCGCGTGAGGTCTCGTTGATCACCTCTGGGCCCGTCACGTATTCGCCAAATTCGGCATTGTTGGAGATCGAGTAATTCATGTTGGCAATGCCGCCTTCATAAATCAAATCCACGATCAACTTCAATTCGTGCAAGCACTCAAAATACGCCATCTCAGGCGCATAGCCCGCTTCGACCAAGGTCTCGTAGCCCATCTTGACCAACTCCACCGCACCACCGCACAAAACGGCTTGCTCGCCAAAGAGGTCGGTCTCGGTTTCTTCTTTGAAGTTGGTCTCAATGATGCCAGCGCGCCCGCCACCATTGGCCATGGCGTAGCTCAGGGCCAAGTCACGCGCTTTGCCGCTCTTGTCTTGGTGCACAGCCACCAAATGGGGCACGCCACCGCCTTGGGTGTAGGTGGAGCGCACGGTGTGACCTGGGGCCTTGGGTGCGACCATCCAGACGTCCAAATCGGCACGGGGCACGACTTGGTTGTAATGGACATTAAAGCCATGGGCAAAGGCGAGTGAGGCGCCTTTTTTGATATTGGGCTCAATGTCGTTGGTGTAGACACTGGCAATTTGCTCGTCGGGCAAGAGCACCATCACCACATCGGCGCTTTTGACGGCCGCGGCAACTTCTTGAACGGTGAGTCCTGCCATGCCCACTTTATCCCAACTCGCACCGCCTTTTCTCAAACCCACCACCACCTTGACACCCGAGTCGTTCAAGTTTTGGGCGTGAGCGTGGCCTTGCGAACCGTAGCCAATGATGGCCACTGTTTTGCCTTTGATCAAACTCAAATCACAATCTTTATCGTAATAGACCTTCATGTTTTCTCCTGTAAATTAGGGGTCAATTGTTCAACAAACTCTTTAATCTTTCGCTCAGACAAGCGACCTATTAAACTCTTAAAATCCGCTCACCTCGTCCTATGCCACAGGCGCCCGTGCGCACGGTCTCCAAAATTGAGGAGTGATCGATGGCTTGCAAAAAGGCATCGTTTTTGGCCTGATCGCCAGTGAGCTCCAAGGTGTAGCTCTTTTCGGTCACATCGATGATGCGGCCGCGAAAAATATCCGCCATGCGCTTCATCTCTTCGCGCTCTTTGCCCACCGCGCGCACTTTGACCAGCATCAACTCGCGCTCGGTGTAGGGGCCTTCTGTCAAATCCACCACCTTCACCACTTCAATGAGTCGGTTCAAGTGCTTGGTGATTTGTTCAATCACGTCATCGGATCCACTGGTTTGGATCGTCATGCGCGAGAGCGACGCGTCCTCGGTGGGCGCCACCGACAAGGACTCAATGTTGTAGCCCCTGGCTGAAAACAGCCCCACCACCCTGGAGAGTGCGCCCGGTTCGTTTTCCAGCAAAACCGAAATGATGTGTTTCATAAAAATATCCTCTTGTTGTGACCCTCCCCTTGCGGCGGTAACCCCAAGGCTTGGTCAGCAATAGATCATTCAAACCATTCAAAAAAATCGACCATTCGGCTGTCGAGAAAGGCCCTTGTCTGCACAAAGGGTATTCGTGATGAAGGGGAATTTCATCGCCAACCGATGGGTTTGGCCTGCAGCTCAGTGCAGACCCACTTGCCTTACAAATCCTCGCTGCCCACGAGCATCTCCGTGATGCCCTTGCCCGCTTGGACCATGGGAAAGACGTTCTCGGTTTGATCGGTCCTGAAGTCCATGAACACCGTTCTGTCTTTGAGACGACGCGCCTCGCGAAGAGCGGGCTCCACATCTTCGTGCTTCTCAATGAGCAAACCCACGTGACCATAAGCCTCGGCCAATTTCACGAAGTCAGGCAAAGCGTCCATGTAGCTGTGGCTGTAGCGACCTGAGTATTCAATTTCTTGCCACTGGCGCACCATGCCGAGATAGCGGTTGTTGAGGGCCACAATTTTGATGGGGGTGTTGTACTGCAAACAAGTCGAGAGCTCTTGGATGCACATCTGCACCGAGCCTTCACCCGTCACGCAAAACACCTCCGCATCGGGCTTGGCCAGTTTGACCCCCATGGCATAAGGAATCCCCACACCCATGGTGCCCAAACCGCCAGAGTTGATCCAACGCCGGGGCTCATCAAAGCGGTAATACTGAGCGGCCCACATCTGGTGCTGGCCCACATCGGAGGTGATGTAGGTGTCTTGGTCCTTGGTCATATTCCAAAGTGTCTCGACCACATACTGGGGTTTGATCACCGAGGTGTTGGCTCGGTCATAGTCCAAGCAATGGCGACCTCGCCACTGCGCAATGGTGCTCCACCAAGCCGCCAGGGCCTGGGGGTCGATGCGCTCTTTGTGCTCGTGGAGCATGTGCAGCATCTCGGTGAGCACCGCTTTGACATCGCCCACAATCGGCACGTCGACCTTCACCCGCTTGGAGATGCTCGAAGGATCGATGTCAATGTGGATGATCTTTCGCTCGTTTTGAGCGAAATGTTTGGGGTTACCGATGACGCGGTCGTCAAAACGCGCGCCCACAGCGAGCAAGACATCGCAGTGCTGCATGGCGTTGTTGGCCTCAATGGTGCCGTGCATGCCCAGCATGCCTAGGAATTTGGGGTCGCTCGCGGGGTAGGCGCCCAGGCCCATCAAGGTGTTGGTACACGGCACGCCCAAGGCATCAACCAAGGTCCTGAGTTCTTGCGAGGCGTTGGAGAGCAGCACACCACCGCCCGTGTAGATGTAGGGGCGCTTGGCATTGAGGAGCATCTGCAAGGCTTTTCTGATTTGCCCGCCGTGGCCTTTTCTCACCGGGTTGTAGGAACGCATCTCCACCGGATGGTGGTCTGGCACGTACATGGTTTTGTTGAATGACACATCCTTGGGGATGTCCACCACCACAGGACCTGGTCGACCGGTCTTGGCAATGTGAAAAGCCTTTTTGATCGTTTGCGCCAAGTCTTTGACGTCTTTGACCAAAAAATTGTGTTTGACAATGGGTCGCGTGATCCCGACGGTGTCGCACTCTTGAAAAGCATCGAGCCCAATGGCATGGGTGGGCACTTGACCGGTGATGATCACCAAGGGAATGCTGTCCATGTAAGCCGTGGCAATGCCCGTCACCGCATTGGTCACCCCGGGCCCGGACGTGACCAAGGCCACACCGACATCACCCGTGGCACGGGCGTAGCCGTCGGCCGCGTGCACGGCGGCTTGCTCGTGGCGAACGAGCACGTGTTGAATGGTGTCTTGTTTGTACAAGGCGTCGTAAATGTAGAGAACCGCCCCACCCGGGTAGCCCCACAAATATTTGACGTTTTCGGCCTGCAAGGCCTTGACCATGATCTCTGAGCCCATGAGCTCCATGGCCGCTTCGTGATGGTCGCCGCTAGTCACGGCGCTGGCAGCGTTGAGCTGCGCTTTATTGATTTCCATGATGAACCTTGGTGAATTTCAGACAGAAAAACGCTGGGGTGCCTTTGGGCGAGTTCTCTTGAAACCGCTGCAAGACTTGAGACCTGAGGCCATGAACGCTGCAGTGCGTTGTGCCCAGATCCGTTTCGACGCATCTCTCAATACGAAGCCTTTAATTATGACACCGTTTTTAATCCAACAGTGTTGTTCGCACAACACTCTCGCGCCTCTTTCATGGGGGGTGAGGGTGCAAGGCGATCAAAAAGCGCCACCCCAGAGCGGCAAAAAAACGGTCCAATTGCGCTCTGAGCCCCGATTGGGGGCGAGAAGGCCTCTACAATGCGGCATCTGTCATCGAACACCGCCTCACTTTGGCCACCGAACAAGAACTCTCTGACTTTTTGATCAGCGTTGAAAAACGAGCCTTCAAACGCTCTCTCTACCATGTGAGAGACGAGGAAGCCGCGCTTGATATTGTTCAAGACAGCATGATGAAGCTTTGTGAGCATTACAGCAACAAAAGTGTCACAGAGCTTCCCCTGTTGTTCCAGCGCATTCTCTCCAACACGACACTCGATTGGTTCAGGCGGCAAAAGACCAAACACGCCTTGTTCTCCAATTTCAATGAGTTTGAGAGTGACAGCCAAGACCCTGACTTTGACTTTTTAGAGGTCAATGCGTCCTCCTCCGGCATGGCGCAAAGCGACAGCGCAGAATACATTCTCTCCCAGGCCCAAAACGTGGCCGAACTCGAAGAAGAAATAAAAAAGTTGCCCGCACGTCAACGCGAAGCCTTCCTATTGCGTTATTGGGAGGAGCTCGACGTTTCTGAGACCGCTGCTGCCATGGGCTGCTCGGTGGGCAGCGTAAAAACACATTGCTCTCGCGCCATTCAGGCACTATATTCAGCACTCCAGGCCAAAGGAATACAACCATGACAACAAATTTCACAATACGAAATAATGTTGAAGCCCAACTCGCAAAGCGATGGGTGCACGGTTTGGACACGTCCTTAGAGAGCTTGCCCCACCATGTCAATGAGCGGCTGCGTGTGGCGCGCCTCAAGGCCCTTGGCATGCGACGTGTTCAAGTCCAATCGTTGGCCAGCCACATGAGCGTTCAAGGCGGATCCGCCGTCTTGTCAGGACACGAGGACGACCACAGCGGCTGGTCTCGATTGGCGTCGTTCTTGCCACTGCTCGCTTTGTTGGCCGGCTTGATTGCGATTCATGACTTCCAAAACGACTCCAATGCTCACAAATTGGCGGACATCGACCAAGCCTTGCTCTTGGATGATTTGCCACCCGATGCTTATACGGATCCTGGTTTCTTGAAATTTTTGAGTGTTCCCGGCAACACCCAGCAAGCCCAGCCCTAACCCAATTTGCAGCATGCCCCTCTTTCGTGGACCGCTCTTTGTCAAATTTTCCCTGAGTCTCCTCTCCCCAGGCTCTGGAGCGGGCCAAGTCGCACAGCAGTGCGCCCTGATGTTGAGCGGGCTCGCCCGCAGGGTCTGGGTGCCCTCCAACCCCCGAGGGTCTTTGCGCTTTGCCTTGCTGGCCACTCTGGGGCTCACGGCCTCCTTGGCGCTGCTTGCCCAAGCCCAAAGCCCTAACACCAGCCCGAGCAGCAACCTCAACGCTGGCGCCTCCAGCTCTGACGCGACATCGAGCAGCACCCCAACCATTTCAAGCGCAGCCTCTGTTGCGAGCGCAGCCAACGCTTCCACGAGCAAGGCCAGCGCTGAAGGGGGCGCCAAAACCATGCCCACCCCTTTGGGGAAATCCATGCCCCTCAAGGCAGCTTCTGCGTCACCGAGCAGTTCTGCCCCACCCCCAAGCCCCAGCCACCCGTTGTGGGCTGAACTGACCGCGCCTCAGCAACTCGCCCTCCAGCCCCTGAACCTGCTGTGGAGTGGCATCACCCAGGGGCAAAAAAGAAAATGGCTGGCCCTCGTCGACAACTTCTCCAGCCTCAACCCCAAAGACCAAGAAAAACTGCAGCAACGCATGCAGCAGTGGGCCAGCATGAGCACCCAAGAAAGAGCCCAAGCGAGGGTGATTTTCTCGCAGGTTCAACAACTCTCGGGCGATGACCGTTTGAGCAAATGGCAGGCCTACGAGGCCTTGGAGCCGACAGAAAAAACCAAGCTGGCCAACTCCACCAAAATGCTCCCCAACAGCGCAGCCATCTCACCCGCCCCCTTGGCCCTGCACCCGACGGCGTCGGTCAATTTGCTCTTTCCCGAGTCCTTCAGCAGCACCCGACTCGAGACCGAACAACTCTCGCGTCATACCCTCTTGCCCCCAAAGTCACAACCCCCCTCGCCTTGAGCGCCAGGTCTGAGGCTCAGGTACTCGTCCGAACGCCCTGAGCCCCCATCGTTGAGCCCCGCCATGAACGTCAAGCCCCCAGAGAGCGCACCACCCGCGCCGCCCGCACCGCCCGCTCCAGCCCCCGCTCCAGCCCCCGCACCAACCCCCCACCCCCTCAACGCTCAAGATCCAAATTTGTAGCAGCTCACGCTCCGGGCTCGAGGGCAACGCACTGCTGCTCGCCCCCACGTTTGCGAGGTCCAGAGGCGGTGAGGATGGCGCGTTGTTTGTGTCGAGCAGCCCCAACAAAGACTTCACGCCTTGGG
>CAISQQ010000175.1 GCA_903887655.1 uncultured Burkholderiales bacterium | reverse complement strand
GAGAAAAAAAGCTCAATCACGGTCAAAGCAATGAGAACGGCACACAAGACCAAAAAAGCGGTGGCAATATTGATGATGCGCTTGCGGTACTCCAAGGCTTCGAGCTCACTGTAAAAGCGCTCAATCTTTATCAAAGCGTGTGCGTCCGGATGGGGCAAGTCTTCAATCATGTTTTCAATTCGACGAGCTCGATCGATCACGCGACCCAGACGGTTGCCCAAGGCATTCAAAATACCCGCCACCCCAGTGAGCAAAAACACCGGGGCTGTGGCCAAGTGGATCGCCTCAGAAATGATCGTCATGTCCATGGCGCTGTTCCTTATATCAATCGCAATACACATCTCATTTTAAGGCCTTCAGTGCCGAGACTGACGGCCTTGGGGCCTTGGGGCCCAGAGACTTATTTCCTTATGGACTTGAGCTCTGGGGTCCTAGACCCCACCCTTAGGCTAAACACCAGTTAACGTGGCTTCTTTTGAGTTTGACAATAGCTTATCCGCTTTGGGCCCTCATCGCACCCGATTCATGGCTCGCCCATCATCCCCCTTTCAGTATCCCTTCCTTTTAAGGCTTCCCCATGACCACTCGCACCCCGCTTCATCCACCCGAGTCTCTTGCCATCGAACGTCTTTTCAGTGGAAGTCGTCTAAAAGGCTGCTCGATTGTGCTGGCCTTGCTGTTTTTGGCGATCACGCCGCCCAGGCTCGCTCTGGCTCAAAACACGCCCGCCAGTTTCCCCAATAAACCCCTCAAAATCATCGTCCCCTATTCACCCGGTGGCTTTGCCGACTCGGGAGCGCGGGCCATCAGTGAAGCCCTGGGCACGCGTTTGGGTCAAAGCATCGTGATTGAGAACAAACCCGGCGCCTCAGGCGTGATTGGCACCCTGGCGGTCTCCAGCGCAGCGCCCGATGGTTACACCTTGCTGCTGGGCTTTGATGGCACCTTGATCACTTACCCGATGATGGTCTCTAAACCGCCTTTCAATGTGCTCAAGGATCTCGCCGCGGTCACCAAGATCGGTGACTCGGCCATGGTCTTGGCCGCTCACCCGGGCTTTGAAGCCAAGAGCATTGCTCAACTCATTGACCTCTCCAAACAAAAAGACGCCCATTTTCCGTTTGGCAGCTCGGGGCTGGGCTCAACACCACACCTGGCCGGTGAGCTCTTCAAATCAAGAACCAATGTCAACATGGAGCACATCGCCTACAAAGGCGGCGGTCAAGCCACCATTGACGCCCTGGGCGGTCAAATCCCCATGGTTTTCACCACCTTGGCCACCGTTCAGCAGTACATCAAAACGGGCAAGCTCAACGCCATTGGGGTGACCAGTGCCAAGCGGCTGGCGACTTTGCCCGATACACCCACCTTTGTGGAGTCAGGGGTGCCTGGATTTGTGCTCTCGACGTGGATTGGTATCTTTGCACCGCCTAGCACCCCAAAAGCCATCGTTGACAAGCTTCAAACCGAGATGGTCAAAGTCTTACAAAATCCCACGGTCAAAGAGCGACTGGCCGTTTTGGGCATTGAACCATCGGGCAACACACCGGAGCAATTCAGCGAACAAATTGCAAGCGATATCGCCACTTGGGGACCCATTGTCAAGAAAGCCAATATCAATTTGGATTGATTGATTTTTTGGCTTACAGCATCATTAGAGCGACCAAAGACCCCAGTCGTGTTTGAAAAACGAGGAAGGCTGGTCGTTGAGTGGATCGTCTCGAGGGCTCCAATGAGTCGTCAAGGCGTGACCAATTTGGCCCCAGGAGCACCAAACTCTTTGGGCCAAATCACCACCCATTTGCCACCTTGAACTTGTTTGATCTTGTACAAATCGTCGCCATTCATGAAGTTGTTGGTGCCGTCCCAGCGCATTTTGCCAATGATGGTGTCGACTTGGGCCTTTTTGATCCAGCTCGCCAGGGTTTTATCGTCCAGGCTTTTGGTGGCGTTCACAGCCGCTTCTAGTGTTTGCCACGTGGCATAGGCCACCGAAGCCATCAAGTCCACACTGGGGTCGGCCAGATTTTGTGCTTTGCCTTTTTCATGAAAAGCCGCCATGAAGCTCGCCGCCACAGGGTTGGTGGAAAACGGGGGGTGTTCTTCAAAGACGGTGAGCGCCAAAACGCCCTCGCCGTTGGGCGACTTGGTCATGAGGCTAGGAGCCGGAAACGTCACAAAACTCAAGGGCGGCGAGTAATCAATCTTTTTCATCGCATCGATCAAAAAGTTGCCTTCAGCCCCCAGACCTCCGATCCACAAAAAGTCCGGGTTGCTGTCTTTGACCCTGGCCGCAATGGAGGCAAAGTCACGGTTACCAAACTCCCAGTCGAGGTAGATGCTCTCTTCCAAGCCTCGCCGCTTGAGCTCTTCACGGGCACCTTGTGAGACAAAAAAAGCCGACGGGAATTTGCTCGTCACAATGGCGACTTTTTTGATTTTCTTGGGGGTATTGGCGAGTGAGTCAAACACCAATTTGGGCCAGACCTTTTCGATTTCATAGGCACCGCCCGAGACCGAAAATTGCAAGTCGTATTTGGCCTGCGCGGGCAAACCAAAGGTGTTGTGCAAAATGATTTTGTTGAATCGCTGCGCAACCCCCATGGCCGACAAAATGGCGCCAGTTCCGTAGGGCCCAATCACCAAGTCAACCTTGTCGTCGGTGATCAATTTTTCATACAAGGCACGCGTGAGCTCTGGCTTGGATTGGTCGTCCTTCAAGACCCATTCGACGGGCCTGCCCAAAAGCCCCCCGCGCTTATTGAGTTGCTCGACAAAGATCTCGCCGGCTAATTTTTGCATGGCCGTGGTGGCACTGAACGGACCCGTTAACGCCAAGGTGCTGCCAATGCGAATGGGAGTTCCTGTTTGCCCCCACGCTGAAAGACCCGTGAGCAAGGCCACGCCACAAGACAAGACTGCTAGACGACGCGATAAACCCATGACCATCTCCCTATCGAACATGAAAAAGATAACAAAGAACTCGTGACTTTTAAGCGGTGAGGCCACGCATTGAGACGTTTCAACGGCCAAAAAATCCATCAATCAACACGACAACCCACTGGGGTTTGCCCCAGTCGGGCTGGATGCCAAGTCAAGATGAGAGTACAGCAAGAAAAGAGCTCAATGACCATAGGACAAACCATGAAACCAAAACTCTGCATTTTTTCTTTGAAGGATAATGTCAGGTGTTGGAGTCAGGAATGAATCCCCTTCCTTTTTGAATTGTTCAACACCTGCCTTTGCACGCCACGCGTGAGTTGGCGCATCATGAATCACCAGCACTGAGAGTCACTATGAAGATTGCGATTGTGGGGGCGGGCCTTGGGGGACTGACGGCGGCCTTGTCCTTCATCAAACGGGGCTTTGACGTCACCGTTTTTGAACAAGCCAGCGAATTGAAAGAGCTCGGCGCTGGCGTTCAGTTGGGTCCCAATGCGGTGGGCGTTCTCTACCACTTGGGACTTGAGAAGATACTGGGTCAGTACACCACCCCCACTGAGGGTAAAAACGTGCGGCTTTGGAACACGGGTGAGCGTTGGCCCTTGTTTGATCTGGGCACCCTGGCCATTGAGCTCTATGGCTTTCCCTATCTCACCATGCACCGAGCCGATTTGCAAAAAATCCTGCAGCAAGAGGTCCTGCGCTTAAAGCCCGGCGCCATCGTCTTGAACGCCAAGGTCAAATCGGCCACACAAAACGGGCCACGCGTGGGCATTGAGTTTGACAATGGCTCAGGTCACGAGTGCGATCTGTTGGTCGGGGCCGACGGGGTTCATTCCGCCATACGAGCCAGTCTGTTTGGCAGGCACGAAGCAAGACCGTCAGGGATCATGGCCTGGAGAGGCGTGATTGACACCCGGAAATTGCCCTCCCATATGCTTGAAAAAGTGGCCACCAATTGGGTGGGACCTGGGGCTCATGTGGTTCAATACCCGCTTAAAAATGGCGCACTCATGAATTTTGTCGGCGCCATTGAAGGGCAACGCTGGGACATCGAGTCGTGGTCTGAAAAGGGCAGCACCGAGGAATGTCTCAACGACTTTGTCGGTTGGCATCCCGATATCCAAACCCTCATCAAGGCCATCGACACGCCTTACAAATGGGTATTGAAGCTCAGAGACCCCATGCCGAGCTGGACGCGAGGGAGCATCACCTTGCTGGGTGACGCTTGTCACCCCATGCTGCCTTTTTTAGCGCAAGGCGCAGGCATGGCCTTGGAGGACGGGTACATTTTGGCCCGGTGCATTGAGAAATACGCCAATGCCATCCCAAAAGCCCTCGAGCGGTACGAAGCGCTCAGGCTCGAGCGCACTGAGCGGGTGGTCAATGGCTCCAATGCCAATGCCAAGCGTTTTCACAACCCCGCGTTGGCCGACGCCCAAGGCGCTCAAGCCTACGTGAGCTCGGAGTGGCAAGAAGAAAAAGTGAAAGAGCGTTACGATTGGCTGTTTCGCTACAACGTGGAAGCCGTCGAGGTCTGATCTCACCATTCCACACTTGAGACCCTCACCGCTCTCGGGTTGACAAGAACCACCCCTTGGGGTGGGTTGATCACGACGTCCGGACAACGGGGGCGTTACTTTTTGTATGAATTCTCAATGAGTCGAAGCTCCCAAGGCACAATCACTTTTGAGAAAATCACAGGATCGGTCCAACCCTTGGCCTCGCGCCCCAGATGCCCTCCCACCGGGTTGATCCAAGACTCTTTGGGCACATCCCCTGAACGCATCAAAAGCTCCAAATCCACGATCGGCACTTGGGTGTCTTTCACACCCCCCACCACCAACATGGGCGGTGTGGTCTTGCCCATCAAACCCATCGTCTTGAGCGACATCGGTGGGAGCAACCGTGCCAAGTCATCGATCGTTTGAGCGCCATCGAACACATTGATAAAGGCCGGTGCCAAGTCAAACAAATACTCTTTGTTGCCCATGGTGTCTTCGCGCAGAAATTTTTCAGTGAAAAACTGATCGATGGGCGGCGACTGGGCGACACTGCCCAAGAGACGGGAGCGTTCGACAAACG
>CAISQQ010000174.1 GCA_903887655.1 uncultured Burkholderiales bacterium | reverse complement strand
GAAACAGCATGGGCAAAATTCTTCGGCGTGACCTTGAGACCTTGGTTCAGAACCTAGAGCGCCATGAGTGAATTCAACCCCACGGCCCCCTGAGCTCCACTGCACGGCTAGACCCTTTGACACCAGCAAGATGCTGACCGCAGTCAGTGCCCCTCCATCCCATGTCGCCCTATAAGGGAATAAAAATGGGCACGTTTTGCCCAGACGCACTGGCCACAAAATCCACCTTCACCCGCATGCCGATCGCCACCGCTTGCCAGTCCGGCGCTTGCAAATGGGTGAGCAACTCCACCCCTTCGTCCAGCCGCACATAGGCCATTAAAAAGGGTTGCTCGACTCCTCGCACCATGCGAGTGAATGAATAGACCTCACCCAGGCCTGTGGCGACTCGCCACTCGGTCTGGTCGCTGCCGCAGTGCGGGCAATAGGACCTGGGGTAATGGTGAGGGGCGTCACAAGACAAACAGTGTTTGAGCGCCAGTTTTCGCGCTTGGGCTTGGGTCCAAAAGAACTGGTTTTCTGGGTTTTGCAAAGGGTCCTGAAAGTCCCACGCCCGTGTACTCTCGCTCATGTCAACTCCTTTTCATGATCAAGGTGGCCGCACCATGGCGCGAGCCCAAAAATCCACCGATACCATTGGCCAACGCAAACTCCAAGTTGGGCACCTGAACGGCAGGGTGGGCCGTGCCTCTGAGTTGGCGCACCGCCTCAATGATCTTGGTGATGCCACCACGATTGGCGGGATGGTTGTTGCACAATCCACCGCCATCGGTGTTGATGGTGAGCGCGCTTTGTCCAGCAATCAATTGACCATCGGCCACCAAACGCCCACCCTGACCTTTTGCACAAAACCCCAGGTCCTCGAGTTGCATCAACGCGGTGATGGTGAAACTGTCGTAAATGGAGGCGTAGCGAATGTCAGCGGGCTCGATTCCGGCTTGCTCAAACGCACGCGGCGCAGTCCAAGCCGTTGCCGAGTAGGTCAAATCCACCCGCCCGCCTGACTGGCCTTTGACGCAGGCGGACATGCCCACAATTTGCACCCTGGGTGTTTTTAAATGTTGCGCCAAATCGGGGTGAACCACCACCACTGCACCCCCCCCATCGGTGACGACACAGCAATCGGCCCGGTGCAAAGGATCGGCCACCATGGGCGTGTCGAGGACCTCTTGCACCGACATGGTATTTTTCAAATAAGCGTGGGGGTTGTGTTGGGCATGGTGAGACATGGTCACCTTGATCCAAGCGAGCTGCTCGGGGGTGGTGCCAAATTCATGCATATGGCGCATGGCACACATGGCGTAGCTGTTCAAAGGTGCGGGCAAGTAATGGCGCTCAAACTCTGCATCGGGCGCAGTGTCGCCGTAATTTCGTGGTTTGGCACCACTCGAGCCTTCGGACTTTGGGCGACCGGCCAAGGTCACCAAAGCGACCTTGCAGCGGCCCGCGGCAATCGCTGCGGCGGCCTCGCCCACATGGGACAGATAAGAAGCACCACCGAGTTCGGTGGTTTGAAGCACTTGGATTTTTTTCAAGCCCAGGTAATCAATCATCGACAGTGGCCCCAAACCTGGGGCGTCACCGGCGCAAAAGTACGCATCGACATCGTTGAGGGTGAGACCGGCGTCAAGCAATGCACCATGGGCCACATCGGCGTGCAGCCTGGCCACCGAATGCTCGGGGGCGACTCGCAAGGGATGCTCATAAATACCGGCTATGCACGCTTTCAATGGGTCCATGGGGTCGCCTCTTTGGTCAAAATCATCCTGCGGCGATTGACTCGCCAAGTTGCCACCAGTCCGCTAGGACACAAGACCCTCTTGGGCCAAGGTGGGATAGTCGTTATAGCCATCGGGCCCGCCGCCATAAAACCGTTTGGTGATGGCTTTATGGAAGGGGCCACCCGCCACAATGCGCGCTGGTAAATCAGGATTGGCCATCCACAATCGACCAAACGACACCGCATCAATGGAGCCGTTGGCGATCAACTGCTGCGCCGTCTCAGGGTCAATCCCTCCGTTGGCGATGATGGGGCCATCAAAGACCGGTCGGGTGAGTGAGAGCATTTGATCGCGGTCAAACTGCCCGGCCCAAAAATTGGTGTCGGCCAACTCCAGCCACCCCATCCCCTCTTTGGCCAATTCATCGACCAAATAGCGGTAGGTCGGGACTGGATCGGGATCGAGCGCGCCATTGAAGGTGGTAAAGGGCGAGATTCGCATCCCCACTCGACCCGCCGGAAACTCAGCAATCATCGCTCGCATGGCCTGGAGGGCAAATTGCGCACGCCCTTGGGGACTGCCGCCGTAGGCATCGGTGCGCTTGTTCAAATAGGGCGACAAAAACTGATGGGGCAAATAGCCATTGGCTGCATGGAGCTGCACGCCGTCAAACCCCACCTCATAGGCCGCCTTGGCCGCGCGGCCAAAAGCGGCGATGGTCTCTTCCACCTCGGCCAAGGTCATGGCGCGGGAAGGACAAGCGGCTTTTTTGCGAAATACACCACTCTCATCGGTCCCCCACACGGTGATGGCATCGATGTTGTCGTTGACACCCGAGGGAGACAACGGGGGGTCGGGTTGATCACGGCTGTCAGAGGCGACTCGACCGCCGTGCCAAAGCTGCAGGGCAATGGTGCCACCGGCCAAATGGACCGCCGTGACCAAACTGCGCCAAGCCTCGATTTGCTCGCTGGTGAAAATCCCTGGCGAGCAGTCCCAGGCGTTCGAGCGCAATGCCACGTTGGTGGCCTCGGCAATGATCAATCCAGCCGAGGCGCGCTGCACATAGTGCTGCGTCATCATGGGGGTGGGGACACGATCGACGGTGGCGCGAGAGCGGGTGAGCGGCGCCATCCAAATTCGATTCTTGAGGTCAAGTTGCCCCAACTTCATGGGTGTAAACAGATCGTTCATGTGCACGAGACTCCT
>CAISQQ010000173.1 GCA_903887655.1 uncultured Burkholderiales bacterium | reverse complement strand
CTCTTGAACATGGATGACACGGTGGTGTTGGCCACGGTGGTGGCCTCCAAATCGGCCAAGCCTGGTCAGGATTTTTTCCCCTTGACCGTGGACTATATTGAGAAAACCTATGCAGCAGGCAAAATCCCTGGCAGCTTTTTCAAACGCGAAGCCAAACCTAGCGAGCACGAAACACTCACCAGTCGTTTGATTGATCGCCCCATTCGTCCTCTTTTCCCTGAGGGTTTTTACAACGAAGTGCATGTGGTTATCCACACCCTTTCACTCAACCCCGAGGTGGATGCCGATATCGCCGCCTTGATCGCTTCCAGTGCAGCCTTGTCCTTGGCGGGTATTCCGTTCAATGGCCCCTTGGGCGCAGCCCGAGTCGGCTATATCAACGGTGAGTATGTCCTCAACCCTGGACAGACGCAGCGCAAAGACAGCACCATGGATTTGGTCGTGGCGGGGACCGAAGCGGCCGTGTTGATGGTGGAGTCTGAAGCATTGCAACTGAGCGAAGAGTTGATGCTCGGCGCGGTGGTGTTTGGACACGAGCAAGGCAATATTGCCATCGAGGCCATTCATGAGTTGGTCAAAGAAGCCGGTCACCCTGTTTGGGAGTGGTCAGCAGACGCCAAGGACGAGCCTTTGATTGCCAAAGTCAATGAAATCGCTGAAGGCCCCTTGCGCGAGGCCTACCAAATTCGCAACAAGCAAAGTCGCACCCAAGCGTGCCGTGTGGCCTACAAGGCCACCATGGAGGCGTTGACTGCCCAGGCGGTGGTTTACGATCCAGTCAAAGTTGAAAATCTCCTCTTTGACATTGAAGCGCGCATTGTTCGCTCGCAAATTTTGGCTGGTGAGCCCCGTATTGATGGTCGTGACACCCGCACGGTGCGCCCCATTGAAATTCGCAACAGTGTTTTGCCGCGTACCCATGGCTCGGCGCTATTCACCCGTGGTGAGACCCAAGCCTTGGTGGTCACTACTTTGGGCACCGAGCGCGATGCCCAGCGCATTGACGCTTTGGCGGGTGAGTTTGAAGACCGCTTCATGTTCCACTACAACATGCCTCCCTTTGCCACTGGCGAGGTGGGGCGCATGGGCAGCACCAAGCGTCGCGAAATCGGTCACGGCCGTTTGGCCAAGCGAGCCTTGGCCGCTTGTTTGCCCAAGAAGGAAGACTTTCCCTACACCATGCGCGTGGTCTCCGAGATCACCGAATCCAACGGCTCATCATCGATGGCGTCGGTTTGTGGCGGCTGTTTGTCTTTGATGGATGCAGGCGTTCCGATGCAAGCGCATGTGGCGGGTATTGCCATGGGCTTGATCAAAGATGGCCACCGTTTTGCTGTCCTAACCGACATCTTGGGCGACGAGGATCACTTGGGCGACATGGACTTCAAAGTTGCAGGGACCACCAACGGCATCACCGCTCTTCAAATGGACATCAAAATCCAAGGTATCACGAAAGAAATCATGCAAGTCGCGTTGGCTCAAGCCAAGGAAGCTCGCATGCACATTTTGGGCAAGATGCAAGAAGCAATGGGGCAAGCCAAAGAAGAGGTGAGTGACTTCGCGCCGCGCTTGTACACGATGAAAATCAATGCCGACAAGATTCGCGACGTGATCGGCAAAGGTGGCGCCACTATTCGTGCCTTGACCGAGGAGACGGGCACGCAAATCAATATCGCAGAAGACGGCACCATCACCATTGCCTCCAACGACGGCGCTAAAGCGCAAGAAGCTAAGCGTCGCATTGAGGAGATCACGGCTGAGGTGGAAATTGGCAAAGTCTACGAAGGCCCGATTACCAAAATTCTCGACTTCGGTGCTTTGGTGAATTTGCTGCCTGGCAAAGATGGTTTGCTCCATATCAGCCAAATCAGTCACGAAAGAATCAACAAAGTCACCGATGTTTTGGCCGAAGGCCAAATCGTTCGTGTGAAAGTGCTCGAGACCGATGAAAAGGGCCGCGTCAAGTTGTCGATGAAGGCTCTGAGTGAGCGTCCTGCCCACTCAGAAGATCACCAACATGCTGCCGAGTAAAGTCCAGGTCAGCTCAAACTGAAGTCAAGGGTGAGTGTGTTCTTGTGGCCTGTGTTTGACAGCGCTGAGCACCTCACGTTGACTGCACTTTGGTGTTCGTTGCTGATGGATTGAGGACTTCTTTCATTTTCTTTGATTGATTTGTAGAGCCATGAAAGCCATTGAAATTTCTGAATTTGGCGCTCCAGATGTCTTGAGACTGGTGGAGAGGGACAAGCCTGTGCCAGTCAAAGGCGAAGTTCTTGTCCGCGTGCACGCCAGTGGCGTGAACCGTCCCGATGTCTTGCAAAGAAAAGGTCACTACCCTGTTCCTGCAGGGGTCTCGGACATCCCGGGGCTTGAGATTGCTGGGGTGATTGAGGCTGGAGATCCTCACGATCTGGCTCAACACGGCTTGAGAGTGGGGGATCGAATTTGCGCCTTGGTCGCCGGTGGTGGCTATGCGCAGTGGTGCGTGGCGCCACTTGCACAGTGTTTGCCTCTACCCAATGGGTTGAGCTTTGACCAAGCCGCCAGTCTGCCAGAAACCTTCTTCACGGTGTGGAGCAATGTTTTTGATCGTGGGCACTTCAAGCCCAAAGAGTGGTTTTTGGTGCAGGGCGGCACGAGCGGCATTGGTGTGACGGCCATTCAGATGGTCAAAGCCATGGGGGGGAAGGTGATCGCGACTGCGGGATCCCAATCCAAGTGCGACGCTTGTCTGGCCTTGGGTGCTGATCACGCCATCAATTACAAAACCCAAGACTTTGCCCAAGAGGTGCTGAGCATCACCCAAGGCCGTGGTGTGGATGTCATTTTGGACATGGTGGCGGGAGACTATGTGGCCAAAGAAATTGAGATCTTGGCTGAAGATGGGCGATTGGTCTTGATTGCGGTGCAAGGTGGGGTGAAGTCTCAAGTCAATGCGGGCCTGATACTGCGCAAACGCTTGACGCTCACCGGCTCAACCCTTCGTCCCCGTGATGTGTCGTTCAAGGCGCAAATTGCACAAAAACTCCATCAGCACATCTGGCCCTTGCTTGAGAATGCAGTCATCAAGCCCGTTCTTTTCAAAACCTTTGATGCGGCCGACCCTCATGCGGGCGCCCAGGCCCATACCTTGATGGAGTCCAATGAGCACATCGGTAAAATTGTGATCCATTGGCAAGGAGAAATGTGATGACCGTCAGACGCAAACTCATTGCTGGAAACTGGAAAATGAATGCCAGCTTCGCAAGCAACGAAGAACTACTTAAGGGCTTGAGCGCGGGCTTTCAACAGCTTTGCACTGAAGCTGGAAAAGAATCCATGCCCGACGTGTTGGTGTGCCCACCAGCGCCGTATTGGGCTGCGGTCAACATCTTGCTCGAGGGCTCGGGGATTGAGCAGGGTGCCCAAGACGTCAGTGAGCATGCCAAAGGGGCTTACACAGGTGAGCTCTCTGTCTCCATGCTACAAGAATTCAAGCTCAAGCATGTGATCTTAGGGCACTCCGAGCGCCGTCGCGATCAGTTTCAGACCGACCGTTTGGTCAGCCTCAAAGTTGCACAAGTCGTGCAAGCCGGCATGACGCCTCTCGTGTGTGTGGGAGAGACCCAAGCGGAGCGCGAACAAGGCTTGACCCAAGCCATCATCAAGCGCCAAGTGCTCTCCGCATTGTCTTTGTTGCCTGTCGACTTTGACGGTGTGGTGGTGGCCTATGAGCCTATTTGGGCCATAGGGACAGGTCTTACAGCGACACCCGAGATGGCGCAAGAGGTGCATGGCTACATTCGGGGCTTGCTTGAGCAACGCACAACTCACGCCCATGCCTTGAGAATTTTGTACGGCGGGAGCATGAACGCTCAAAACGCCAAGGCTTTGTTGTCACAGCCCGATGTGGATGGCGGCTTGATTGGCTCTGCCGCCTTATCTTCAAGCGATTTTTTGAGCATCATTGCAGCAGCAGTTGCTCGCAACCCCTAGGAAACTTTGACCATGAATCTCATCACCAATATTATTTTGCTCGTACAAATCATCTCGGCTTTGTCCATGATTGGTTTGATTTTGATTCAGCACGGTAAAGGCGCTGATATGGGCGCGGCATTTGGATCTGGCAGTTCCGGCAGCCTCTTTGGCGCATCCGGTGGCGCCAACTTTTTATCCCGTTCTACGGCGGTTTTGGCGGCGGTCTTTTTCATCGCCACATTGGCCTTGGCTTATTTGGGCGGAGCCAAGCGCCAAGCGCCGTCTGGTAGCGTGCTTGACGGTGTTCAAGTTCAAGCGCCGGCAAGTCCTAAGTCATCGGCGGCGGATGCTTCCATCCCAACATCCAAGTCGGATGCCTCGGTGCCCTCGGACAGCAAGTCCAGTCCCCCTCCAGTTTCCACTAAGTGAAAAAGGCTTTCATAATTTTAAAAAGCATCTCTGTGAAACGGACTTGGGCTTCAAATATAGGGTAAACTCCAAGTCTGTTTCGAGGGCTTAGAATGCAGATTCTAGGCGCTCATTTTTTTAGCCGTCGTGGTGAAATTGGTAGACACGCTATCTTGAGGGGGTAGTGGCGAAAGCTGTGCGAGTTCGAGTCTCGCCGACGGCACCAGATATATAGGCAAGCACAGGAATCTTTCTTGGGGCCTGCAATTTACGGTGATTAGATCAAAAGATGAACCTCGATCAATATCTTCCCGTCCTCTTG
>CAISQQ010000172.1 GCA_903887655.1 uncultured Burkholderiales bacterium | reverse complement strand
GTTGGGCTGCAAAAGCCCTCGAAGCACGCATGCAGGGCTCGTGTTTTCAAAACCCAACGCTTGTTCGCCAATGCACCTCTTTGAGCAATTCAAAGCGTGCCAGAAGAATCCCATTCACTTTTTCGCGCAGCCTCTTGATGGCCCCACAGACTAGAGACCGGACAGGCCCACATCTTGTCACCCAGCGGCAAGGTCTCTTCGCCATCGTAGAGTAAGACCCCCAGTTTGAAGTCTTCACCGGCCAGCTTTGCCAGTTGTTTGAGGCCTTTCAAATCACTCGTTTTGGGGGTTGCTGAGGCTTTGACTTCGACGCCGATGAGCTCGCCATTGGCATTCTCGATCACGACGTCAACCTCTAGGCCTTTGTCGTCGCGGTAATAAAAGACGGAGTTAAGATGGATAATTTAAGGAATATAAATAGTGAAAATTCGGAATTGAATGATGGGGCGATCAATCTATTGCCGCAAAACTGCCCAAATATCACTCCAAAAAGCGCCATGGTTTGAACCGCTCCAGCTTATCCAACCAACAGGCAACAAGGGCTTGCCCAGAAAAGAGGGCCAACCTGTGT
The DNA here is from genome assembly GCA_903887655.1 of uncultured Burkholderiales bacterium. Lineage (GTDB taxonomy): Bacteria > Pseudomonadota > Gammaproteobacteria > Burkholderiales > Burkholderiaceae_C > Limnohabitans. The sequence goes on along the minus strand of CAISQQ010000172.1, from coordinate 2,672 downwards.
GCACCACAAACTGGCCGCGTCCCCCAGTATCTTTTGCCGGCGATACGTTGATGCTCAAGTGATCAGGTCTGAAGCGAGGCTTGGGGAACATCCCCCTGTGGTGAGGCCTGATGTGATGGGCCAAGAACTGAACGCTTGCAACACCTGATAAAAATTGCAGACAACAAAGAAAATTGACACAGCAATACGCCAATAGCGAGGGGCGTCCCCACCTGAGGGCCAAAGAACATGTTTTAATGACGAGTCAAATGTAGGGTTAATGCCAAAAGCCTTGTCAAAACCACCGATTTCGGTTAAAAACGAGGGTTCCACCTTAGTCAAGGGGGAAGCTGCGCTGTCTTTATCATCGTCACCCTGGGTTTTTTGACTCGGCTCAAGGGGACGCGAGACAGAAGGCAGACCACGAGTCGTTCACCCCCGGGGAGCTTTTTTAAGCGTTTGCACCCGTAAGGAGTCTTCACCATGGCGAAAAAAATCGTCGGTTTTGTCAAGCTGCAAGTGCCAGCTGGCAAGGCCAACCCATCCCCCCCGATTGGACCCGCTTTGGGTCAACGCGGTTTGAACATCATGGAGTTTTGCAAGGCGTTCAACGCGCAAACCCAAGGTGTTGAGCCCGGCTTGCCCTTGCCCGTGGTGATCACGGCGTATGCGGACAAGTCCTTCACCTTCATCATCAAGACGCCGCCCGCGACCACCTTGATCAAAAAAGCCATCAAGTTGGACAAAGGGTCAGCCAGACCCCACACCGACAAAGTGGGCAAGATCACCCGTGCTCAGTTGGAAGAAATCGCCAAAACCAAAATGCCCGACATGACAGCGGCTGACATGGATGCGGCTGTTCGCACCATTGCTGGTTCTGCCCGTTCCATGGGTGTGTCCGTAGAAGGAGTGGTGTGATCATGGCGCTTACCAAGAAACAAAAACTTCAAGTCGGCAAAATCGACAACAACAAGTTGTACCCATTCTCCGACGCCTTGGCGCTCGTGAAAGAGTTTGCCACGGCCAAATTTGACGAATCCATTGACGTGTCGGTGCAACTCGGCATTGATGCCAAGAAGTCCGACCAAGTCGTGCGTGGCGCTGTCGTCATGCCCAATGGAACCGGTAAAACCGCCCGTGTGGCTGTGTTTGCCCAAGGCCCCAAGGCTGAAGAAGCCAAGGCCGCCGGTGCAGACGTGGTCGGCATGGACGATTTGGCCGCTCGCATCAAAGCCGGCGACATGCCTTTTGATGTGGTGATTGCCGCACCTGACGCCATGCGTGTGGTGGGGACCTTGGGTCAGATTTTGGGACCTCGCGGCTTGATGCCCAACCCCAAAGTCGGCACCGTCACCCCCGATGTGGCCCAAGCCGTTCGCAACGCCAAGGCCGGTCAAGTGCAGTTCCGTGTGGACAAAGCCGGCATCGTGCACGCCACGATTGGTCGACGCTCGTTTGAAGCCGACAAATTGCAAGACAATTTGGCCGCTTTGATGGACGCGCTCACCAAAGCCAAGCCTGCCACCAGCCAGGGTGTTTATTTGAGAAAACTCGCGGTCTCCTCCACCATGGGTGTGGGCGTGCGGGTGGACTTGCAGACCTTGCAGGCCTAAAGACAAGGTCGCGTGTTGGGCCTATCGCTCAACACCGAAAGAAGATATTGAAAAGAATGCTTGAGGGGAGAGTGTTGAGGCTCTAAAGACTTCGTGTCGCAGTGGCCTTGGATTCTCTCCTTGGGAACGGTGGGTCGGATGGGGGTTCAAGCGGCGGTCTTGTCAACAAGGTGCCCATGAATGCTCATCTGGGCCATCCAAGACCGTTGGCGAGTCGGCTGGCGGGCTGATGGGCGGCAAGGCGCCGCTCTTTGGCCCCAAAGTTCACTCTTAATTTTCGTGAGAAGCCAACGCAGATGGCGAACTCCACTGTTTCAAGATCATGTGAAGACATCCTTGAGATAGACCGAGGTCGCTGAGGGTAGTCAGAGGGGTTGGGTGTGCATTGGGGTTCGCTCCCATGCCAGGGGCAGTGAAGCCAAAGAGGGCTCGGACTTGAAACCCAAGTCGGGTGTCTTCAAGTGGCCTTGCAGGCCCCCACTTGACCCATAACAGGAGAGAAACTTTGAGTCTGAATCGCAGTGAAAAAGAAGCTGTTGTCTCAGAGGTGACGGGACTGGTCCAAACCGCGCAAACGCTGGTTTTGGCCGAGTACCGCGGTATCGCAGTGGCTGACATGATCAAGCTACGTGCCGAAGCCCGCAATCAAGGCGTGAGTCTGAGTGTGTTGAAAAACACCTTGGCGCGCCGTGCGGTCGCTGGCAGTAGTTTTGATGTGGTCTCCGCGCAGATGACCGGACCTTTGATTTACGGCTTTTCCGTCGACGCCGTGGCCGCAGCCCGGGTGGTCGCCAACTTCGCCAAAACCAACGACAAGTTGGTGATTCGCGGTGGCGCCACTTCAGGTCGTGCTTTGGATGTCAACGCCGTCAAAATGTTGGCCAGTGTTCCTTCGAAAGAGGTGCTCTTGTCGCAGTTGTGCGGTTTGTTGATGTCTCCCATGTCACGCACCGCCGTGGTCTTGGGTGCATTGCTCGCGCAAAAAGAAGCTGCTGGTGGTGGTGGTGCCGTGGCAGCCGCCCCCGCACCGGCAGAAGCCGCACCCGCGCCAGAGGCTGCTCCCGCAGCCGAAGCGCCTGC
>CAISQQ010000171.1 GCA_903887655.1 uncultured Burkholderiales bacterium | reverse complement strand
TTGAAGTGTCTCCTCACCATGTCTGCCGTTCAAAAAGTTGGATCAATGTCGCGAGAGGTCATCAGAATTTAAAACCATTCTTTGACGTGTCCGTTCAATTGATCCAGCGCGCTGCAATCGCGATGGCTGCACCCAAGATGCAAGCCGGCGCCATCCACCACGCAGGCACCATATGGGCGTGCTCCTCGTTGGAGGACGAGTGGGCAGCGGCGTTGGCCGTTGAGTCTGTCGAGGTGTGGGTGTTGGTGCTAACGTTGCCAGCATTCTCAACGCTACCAACACCAGCATGGGCCACTTCGGTGCTGAGACTCAACGTGTGACTTGCAGCCGGTGTGAGGCTTGGGGCTGGCAGTGCAGTCTTGCCCGGTGGTTCGGCCAAAGGGGCCTGCAGTTGTGCTTTGAAGGCTTTGAAAAAATCATCGGTCATTTTTTTCGCAACGCTATCGATCAAACGAGAGCCCACCTGGGCCAATTTGCCACCAATTTGTGCCTTGGCGTTGTATGACAATTGGGTTCCCTCAGGCACCGATTCCAAGCTCACACTGGACGTGCCTTTGCCAAAGCCCACTGCGCCGCCTTGACCTTCGAAGTTCATCACACAAGACTCGGGTGGGTGCGACTCGGTCATGATGAGAGAGCCTTGAAAGCGCGCTCTGAGCGGTCCAATGGAGGTTTTGATGATGACTTTGAACTCTTCATTGCTCAACTTCTCTACCGACTCACAGCCAGGCAGGCAGTTTTTTAAGATCAGTGGATCGTTGAGGGCGAGCCAAACCGCTTCACGCGGTGCAGCGATGAGTTGTGTGCCAATGATTTCCATGTGCGTTGTCTCTCTAAATAAAGGGGGTCATTGAACGAATGCAACACGCACCCGTGAGGGTCTGCCGTTGGGCGTCAATGGGCTTTTTTCTTCATCTCAGCAGCGGTGTTGACCATAGAGTGCAGGCTTCGCGCGTAATCAATGGCGCCTTGCTCGTCCATGCGTGGGGCCACGCGTAAATATTCTTTGAGTCCCAAAATCGCGGGTCTGGGGCGTGAGAGCAAGGTGTCGCAAAAGCGCTTGACCTCAGACTCGAGCTCGGCGTCTTTGACGACTTGGTTGATGATGCCAAAGGTCATGGCTTGCTGAGCACCAATGAAATCAGTCGAGTAAGCCATCCACAAAATAGCGTTTCGGTTCATGCGGTCGTAAATGGCAGACATCACCATGGTGGGCATGACGTTGTGGGCGATCTCAGGAATATTGAAGGTGGATTGGTCCGACGCAATGGCCACATCGCACAGCGCAGCAATGGCCGTTCCAAAGCCCATCACCCGCCCGCGCAGCATCCCCACCACGGGTACTTTGCAAGAGCGCAAGGCCTTGTAGCAGTTGAAAATCGAGTCGTATTCATCGCGGCGTGTATAGGCCTCGGGGGAAGGCGGGAAGGCGGCATCTCTGACACGCCCCGTGCAAAAGTCGGGTCCTACACTGGAGAGAAGCACCGCATCGGATGTTTCATGGGCATTCAAGACGGCGTCGGACAAAGCCGCTGCCATGCTGTCAGAGACTCCGTTGTCGGGGGTGCGGTTGAATTTGATTTTTAATAAACGACCGTCTTGTTCGATGATCAATTGTTCGCTCATGAGAGGCTCCAGGCTGGGTTTTGAAAAAAGTGCCGCATCATGGCGGCGTTGAATCGACGGGGTTGATCGATGTTGGGCAAATGACCCGAGTCGGCAATGATTTCCAACTTGGCGCCCACAATGGCGTCCTTGATCGCGGCCATGGCGGCGGGCAAGGGCCCATCATTGGCGCCCACCAAGAGAGTGATCGGCGCATGGATCGAGCCCAC
>CAISQQ010000170.1 GCA_903887655.1 uncultured Burkholderiales bacterium | reverse complement strand
GTCACTGGGGTGTATGTTAATATGATCTTTGAAGTGCTTGTTTCTGATGGAGAGAGAAACAGTTCAACGGGAAATTGGAGTTCGTCAGAGCGACCATGCTGTCCCCGCAACGGTGAATGAGGGTGTCCTCACGGACACTAGGAATTTCTTGTACCACTGAGCCACTGGCTTGGGAAGGTGAAATTCTGATCTCATCAGCCCGGATACCGGCTTCAAAACGTGGAATCCATGAACGTGGGCATTCATGCATGGCCAATGTGTTGGGGGTGGGCGTGCGCGCTCGCCTTGGATACTTGCTTTGCAGCTTACTTTTCATGGACTCTGTTCAAATCAACCAACGGGGAGCGTTGGGAGATGAACTTTTGAAGTGAAAGTTGGCACCATGCAGCCCACACCTTGTCCTCGCCTGGCGCTTCAAGCCCTGGCCTCAACCCTTTGTGCGTCCATTTTTTGTTTTGACGCCTCTGCCCAAACTCAACCCACCTCAATCTTGTCGCCAGTGGTCGTGACCGCGACGCGCACGGATGCAGTCCTGAGCGAGGTCTTGTCGGACATCACCCTCATTGATCGCCAAGACATCGAGAACAGTGGTGTGACGTCGCTGTCGGATGTGCTCGCGCGCGTGCCCGGTGTGTCCATTTCTCAAACGGGCGGCCCCGCATCCACCACCGGTGTTTTTATCCGGGGTGCAGAGAGTCGCTTCACCGCCGTGTTTGTGGACGGTATTCGAGTCGATACCCAATCCACCGGGGGGGCACCCTGGGAAGCCATTCCCCTGGCCCAGGTGGATCACATCGAGGTCTTGAGAGGCCCAGCCGCCGCCATCTACGGCTCGGATGCTGTGGCGGGTGTGGTGCAGATTTTTACACGGCAAGGCCAAGCTGGGTTTTTTCCGGCGCTGCGTGTGGGTGTGGGCTCTTACAAGACCACTGAGGTCAACACCTCACTGCGAGGCGGTGAGGGTCGAGTGGACTACGCCTTGGGACTGGCCCAGGAGAACAGCGCGGGATTCAATGCCCAGCCCAGCAGCACCAACCCAGACAAAGATGGTTTTCGAAATCGCTCGTTTTCGGCTCGATTGGGCTTGAAGCTCGATGCCCGCCAAAAAATCGATCTCTCGGTTTTGGACAACGTGGTCAAGGCCGGTTATGACGCCTATGGCTCAGTCCCCCCTACCCAAGATATCGCCAAACAGCATTTGCAAACTTGGGGCGTGAACTGGTCGGCGCTTTGGAGCGATGTGTGGAAGACTCGCATCGGTGTGACGCAAGGCTCAGCGCGCTATGACTCGAGCCCATCGCTCTACAGCACCCGAACACAAGTCAACACCTTTCTCTTGCACAACGAATTGAAATGGTTCTCGGGGGTCATCAGTGCTGACGTCGAGAGGCGAGAAGACCAACTCCAAAATGATGGCACCGCCACACCGAACACCCAAAGAAGTCAAAACGCAGTGGCCGTGGGTTACCTGAGCCAGTTGGGTGCCCATGCCTTTCAAGTCAATGCCAGGCGGGACGCAGATAGCCTATTTGGCGCCAAGTCCACCGCCGCCTTGATCTATGGATGGGCCCTGACACCGCAGTGGCGCGCCACAGCCTCCACGGCCACGGCGTTTCGTGCACCCACCTTGTACCAACTCTACAGCGACTACGGCGTACCCAGTTTGAAGCCCGAGACCTCGAACAACCAGGAGTTGGGGTTGCGCTGGTTGTCAGGCCCTGATCGCGCCAGCGTCGTTGTTTACCAAAACGACATCCACAACCTCATCAATTATGTGGGCGGGGCAGGTCCTTGTATCAATGGCCTTGGTCCCTACGCGGGGTGCTACGGTAATACGGGTCACGCCAAGATGACCGGGACCACTTGGAGTGC
>CAISQQ010000169.1 GCA_903887655.1 uncultured Burkholderiales bacterium | reverse complement strand
GTATCACTCGCGAATTGTTCATTCATGCCCAAAATGGGGTCGCGCGGGGCCATCTCAACAGCGGTAAACATTGACATCGGGGGTCCTCGAAAGGGTCAAAAAAAGAAGTTCAGGAGTTTGGGTGAAATTTGCGTTAGGCTATAGGGTTCACCACGCATTTTAAACCGACTCGTGTCAGCTCGTTGAGTTTGCTCACAGTGCCACGCATCGGAGTGGGTGCAAAGCCCACAGCGTCAAGCGCCAAGCGCATCTTGGATCCAAATCGAGAGTATGTATGACACGAGTAGTTGAGACCGCGGAGCACCAAACCGAGGGCGAGTTTGTGAGCTACCCCAATTCTGCGTTTGAGATCTATCAGCCCTATGCCCCCGCTGGTGACCAACCCCAGGCCATTGAAAAATTGGTGGAAGGCTTGAGAGACGGTGAAGCCTTTCAAACACTCCTGGGTGTGACCGGGTCGGGGAAAACCTTCACCATGGCCAATGTGATTGCAAGAATGGGGCGACCAGCCATCATTTTTGCGCCCAACAAAACCTTGGCCGCTCAGCTCTACAGCGAATTTAGAGAATTTTTTCCCAAAAACGCGGTGGAGTATTTTGTCAGTTACTACGACTATTACCAACCCGAGGCCTATGTGCCGCAACGCGATTTGTTCATTGAAAAAGACAGCGCCATCAATGAGCACATTGAGCAAATGCGCTTGTCGTGCACCAAAAGCATCATGGAGCGGCGCGATGTGATTGTGGTGGCCACGGTCTCGGCCATTTACGGCATTGGCGAGCCCGAGAGCTATCACCGCATGGTGATGACGCTCAGAGTCGGTGACCAGTTGTCGCAGCGTGATGTGATTGCTCAATTGGTGCGCATGCAGTACTCCAGAAACGATCAGGACTTTTCCCGCGGGTGTTTCCGCGTTCGTGGCGACACGGTGGATGTGTTTCCTGCCGAGCACAGTGAGATGGCGATACGCTTGGAGCTTTTTGACGACGAGATCGAGACGCTGCAGCTCTTTGACCCGCTCACGGGTCGTGTTCGCCAGAAAATTCCGCGCTTCACGGTGTACCCCTCGAGCCACTATGTGACCCCCCGAGACCGCGTACTCGCGGCGGTGGAGACAATCAAAGTGGAGCTCAAGGAGCGCAGTCAACAATTTGTGGCCGATGGAAAATTGGTCGAAGCGCAGAGAATTGAGCAGCGCACCCGTTTTGATTTGGAGATGCTCTCTGAAGTGGGTCACTGCAAAGGCATTGAGAATTACACCCGCCATTTGTCCGGTGCAGCCCCAGGCCAACCCCCCAGCACCCTCACTGACTATTTGCCCAAGGACGCCTTGATGTTTTTGGATGAGAGTCACGTCTTGATGGGCCAATTTGGCGGGATGTACAACGGCGACCGCGCGCGCAAGACCACGCTGGTGGAGTACGGCTTTCGCTTGCCCAGTGCGCTGGATAACCGACCCTTGAAGCTCGAGGAGTTTGAGGCGCGCATGCGCCAAGTCATCTTCGTGTCTGCCACGCCAGCCGATTATGAAAAAACCCATTCTGGCCAAGTGGTTGAGCAGCTGGTTCGCCCAACGGGCTTGGTTGACCCCTTGGTCGAGGTGCGCCCAGCGAGCCACCAAGTTGACGATGTGCTGCAAGAAATCCGCATTCGGGTGGTGAAAAAAGAGCGGGTCTTGATCACGACGTTGACCAAGCGCATGGCCGAGCAGTTGACCGACTATTTGAGTGACAACGGTGTGAAGGTGCGCTATTTGCACAGTGACATTGACACGGTTGAGCGGGTGGAGATTTTGCGCGACTTGCGCTTGGGCGAATTCGATGTCTTGGTGGGCATCAACTTGCTCAGAGAAGGCATTGACTTGCCCGAGGTCTCCTTGGTTGCCATTTTGGACGCGGACAAGGAGGGTTTTTTGCGCTCCGAGCGCAGTTTGATCCAAACCATTGGGCGTGCAGCGAGGAATCAAAATGGTTGCGCGATTTTGTACGCCGACGTGATGACCAAGTCGATGGAAAAAGCCATTGGCGAGACCCAGAGGCGGCGTGCGCGTCAAATCGAGCACAACACCTTGCACGGCATCACACCCCGATCGGTGGTCAAACGCGTGCGGGACTTGATTGACGGGGTCTACAGCGAGAAAGCCGGCAAAGAGCTCGAACGCCTTGAGATGCAGCGCATCCAAGTCGAGGACATGAGCGAGAAAGACATCTCACGCGAAATCAAGCGCTTGGAGAAAATGATGATGGAGCACGCCAAGAACTTGGACTTTGAGCGCGCGGCTCAGATTCGCGACCAGCTCTCGGTCTTGAGAGAGCAAGCCTTTGGTGGCCCAGGCCACGACAATGTGGCGGCTTTGCTCCCCAAGGCCTCCTGAGAAACTGTAAAAGTCATTTAAAATCAATGGCTTAGTTGGCGATCGAGAGATTAGGGTAAACCCTTGACTCCTTGCTCGCAG
>CAISQQ010000168.1 GCA_903887655.1 uncultured Burkholderiales bacterium | reverse complement strand
TGGTCATGGTGGCCGCGGCCGCAATGGCCGCATCGACCGCATTGCCGCCTTGCCACAGCATTCTGAGCCCGGCCTGAGCCGCCAAGGGGTGAGAGGTGCTCACCACGTTCCTCGCAAAATTGGGCAAACGGGTGCTGGTGTAAGGATTTTGGTAATTGAAGTTCATGGTGTGCGCTTGATGCTTGGACCCTCAAGCATAACAAAAGAGAACCCGACCTCAAAAATTCAAGGTGCCAGACTCGCACCCCAGCGGTGCCAAGTCCAGCACAGCGCTCAACTCACTCAGGCTTAATATTTGCGGTTTTGACCACCACACTCCACTTGGCCGATTCGGCCTTGATGAGTGCAGCAAACTCTTCCGGGGTACCGCCCCCAATTTCATTGCCTTGCTCGAGCATGAGACCGCGCAATTGTGGGTCTTTGAGCACCTCATTGGCTGCGGCGTTGAGCTTGTCGATGATGGCCTTGGGCGTGCCTTTGGGGGCCACCAAACCTTGCCAATTTTGGACTCTGACTTTGGGGTAACCCACTTCACCAAAGGTGGGCAAATCGGGCAACAAAGGCGAGCGTTTATCACTGGTGATCGCAATGGGGCGCAGCTTGCCGGCCTTGACGCTGGGCATGGCCGAGTACATTTGATCAAACATCATGTTCACATTGTTGGACATCAAATCCATGAGGCCTGCGGAACCGCTTTTATAGGGCACGTGAATCATGTCGATGTCAGCACTTTGCTTGAAGAGCTCGGCCGACAATTGGTGTGAGCCACCAATTCCGCCAGACGAGAACGTCAAGACGCCTGGCTTGGCTTTGGCAGCCGCAACGATGTCATTCACGCTTTTAAAACTGGAAGATGGGTTGACCACCAAAATCAGCGGCCCCTTTTCAATGAGCATGATGGGGGTGAGGTCGGTCTCAGGATCGTATTTCAAATTTCCAAAGAGCGTCTTATTGACCGACAGGGGTGCAAAGTTACCCATGCCGATGGTGTAGCCATCTGGGGCCGCTTTGGCAATGAAATCCGTCCCAATATTGCCACCCGCTCCAGCCTTGTTGTCAACAATGATGGGCTGCTTCAAGATGGCGCTCATGCCTTGGGCCATTTGTCGACTTCTCGAGTCGGCGCCACCGCCTGCGCCATAGGGCACGATAAAAGAGATGACTTTGCTCGGATAGGCAGCTTGGGCGAATGCAGCTGCACCACTCAAAGCCAAGACAGACGACAGCAAGGTGCCATACCAGTGTGAAAGTTTCATCATCAGACCTTTCAAAAAAAAACCCACTCTAGGTTATTAGAGTGGGTCGATTGCGATGACTCCGAAATTGGAGAATCAAGAGTGGGTTGTTATTCTTCGACGAAGGCTTCTTCTCGCTTGGCCTTGATGCTCGGCAAGAGCACAATACCCAGCAAGATGAGTGCGACAAAGAGCAAGCTGCCAGATAAAGGACGCGTCACAAAAACAGTCCAGTCGCCACGCGAGAGCAGCAAAGCACGGCGCAAATTCTCATCCATCATGGGCCACAGGATGAAGCCCAAG
>CAISQQ010000167.1 GCA_903887655.1 uncultured Burkholderiales bacterium | reverse complement strand
TTGCAAGACGAGTTGATCAAAAACGGGTTTTTAAAAGCCAAATTTGGCACCCGCGGTCAAGAGTTGTTGCTTTGGGTGGATCAAGAGAATTTTCAATGGAATGCCATGGATGCAGCTGGCGTGGCCATGGGGGTGTTGGCGTCCACTTTTGGTGAGAAGTCCAGACACTTTGAAGTGGTGGTGGGCACCCGGGGCCTTGATCTCTTGAGTGTGAGTGGCGACACCGCCTGTGTTAAAAAATGGATCGAAACCCAAGACCCTTGCTACACCGAGCTCAACGTGCACTCCATGCTCAACAACGCCCTGGAGTGGTCGGATGTGCAGTGGAGCTTTGACAGCACCACCAGCACCCGTCCTGAATTGGTGGTGAGTCCCACGCTGATCAACACCTTGGGAACCGAGTACGGCACATTCGATTTGGATTTGGGTGCCAACATCAACCCGGTGGTGCGCTTGTGGAAAGGGGCCTATTTGGACATCAACTCCACTGTGCCTTTGGGCATTCGCACCCACCAGTTCAATGAGTACGGTGCGTTTTACACCAACCGAATCAACTCACAAATCAGTCGCCAAGTGGTTCACCAAGTGGTCGATGTTGGCCGCTTCAACACCCAAGCCATGTTCACCGCCGGCAAAATCTACCAAAACTACAAAGGCTTGGGTGTGGAGACCCAAACTTTTGATGCCTCGGGCAAAGCGCGTTTGGATTTGCAGTCGGGCTCCTTCCAAGACACTGTGGCGGGCGTTAAATACGTTCACAATTACGAGTTGGCCTCTGTGCGCTACTCCCGAGATGACCGTTTCAATTCAACGACCGAGGTGCTCGCGGGCCAATTCTTTGGCGGGGACAAAGGGGTGATTTTGACGGAGCGGTTTTGGTATGGGGATACGGCGCTCAATTTTTACTTCAAACGCATCACCCAACCCGACGCCGGCAGCATCTCTTTCGCGGGCTTTCAATTGTGGGTGCCGCTGACCCCCAGGGTGGGGGAGAGCTTTGACCGATTGAACGTTCGAGGGATCAATCAATTCACCTATTCAGCCGAATCCAAGGTGGGCAGCACCAACAACAACATCACCACCAATGTGGGTGTGGTCCCCAAAACCGGCGACACCCTCATGCAGCTCTCCAACCAGGACCGCAATTCCGATCGCTACTATGCCCTCAGGCGCGACCGGTTGAGGCTGGCCTATCTAGATTTGCGCGTTGAAGATCGCAAGAGTTGGGTGTTCGATTGATGGATAACAAACTTCTAGTAGGCCTCCTATGGAGCCACTTCATCTTGAAAGATGGGACTGATGGTTCTGCAGTCGTCAGCGCCTCCTCGACCACGAAGACTGCGTGGATTCTATGAAATTTCAGAATTGGGCCAATTTCTTTATCGCCTGTATCGCCTTCGTTGCGATGACTATGCTCAGTGGTTGCGGCGGCAGCCCCAGCACGCCTTTGGCGACCCCCAATGTTCAAACTAGCAAGTTGATGTATGGCGCTCCCATTGCGTTTTATGTGGGCGTCACCCAGCTCAACCAAGGCATCACCTTGAATGCCACCATGTGTCCCAATCTCATCCCAGTGCAAAGCCCGAGTCCCGTGTACTTGGCCTACAGTTGTACGCCCACAGGATCGGGGACCCTGGTGTTCACGGCGACCGACCCCTCGGGCAAAGTGATCTTGACGCAGAACTTCACCATCCCCGACCCCCAAGTCACCTTGGTCACGAGCTTGGGCACGGTGGTGTTGGATTTGAATCCGAATGCGGCGCCCAAGACGGTGACCAATTTCTTGGAATACGTGAGTTTTGGGTTTTACAACAATTTGATCTTTCACCGGGTGATTCCTGGGTTTGTGATTCAAGCCGGGGGATTCTCTGCGGGTTTGAAGGCGGTCAATGCGCCCCTGCCAGCCCTAACCCTTGAAACCCCCAATGGACTGTCCAACCTCACGGGAACCGTGGCCATGGCGAGGACGTCCGACCCCAACAGTGCGACCTCTCAGTTTTACATCAATTTGAGCGACAACACCAATTTGGACTATGTCAACAGCAGCAATCCGGGCTACGCCGTGTTTGGCAAGGTCTCGACGGGACTTGATGTGGTCAACGCCATTGGCCAAGTGCCCACCACCACCATCGGCAGTTACAGCGATGTGCCCGTGACCGATGTGATCATCACCTCGGCCACCCGCACCCGATAAACCTGGCTCATCCAGCAGCGCAAAAGTACCTCTCTCCCATCAAGCGATCGAACCCATCACCACTGCAATGGAGTTGGGGATCCCAAGAAAAAGAACAGAAAGGCCGC
>CAISQQ010000166.1 GCA_903887655.1 uncultured Burkholderiales bacterium | reverse complement strand
TGAGGACATTACTGTTCGAGGAATCCTAAAGGGAAGATTCCAACTGCCGTTGAATATTGGACTGCCTAAATCTTAAGATTTTTTTAAATATCCATAAGCAGATTCAATCCTGCATCAAAGAAACGCGCGAGTATTGAATAAAGCTTAAATACTTGTTCGATATATATTTTGGTCGTGCGTCTTAAGAGATCAAGTTGACCATTTTTTTGTTCGCTAGATACGGCAAGCTCCGTACACTCAATCTAATGCGCTTTAGTCGATCAACATCTGTTTTGAAAGATCAAAGCCTTTGCAACGCTCGCATTGGGCGGCATCAAAGGACGGAAACACTTGTGCGAGTTGTGGGGTGTCCAAATGAAACATCTTTTGCAGTAGGGTCGACATCACTTGGCGATAGTCGTGAAACACCGGTACATCGCGTGTCTCATTGAGATGGTCTGGACTGAGGCCCTCCCAGCGTCCCAGTCTCTTGCCGCCGTTGACCCTTTGTCCCATGACCATCATCGCGTTGCCAAAGCCGTGGTCGGTGCCGCGAGAGGCATTTTCTCTAACTGTGCGGCCAAACTCACTCATCACCACGATGAGGTCATTGGGTTGATGGAGTTTGTTTTGCAAGTGCGCCAAGGCCTCGCCAAGGTTTTTCAAGTTATTGGCCAAAGCTCCTTTTTCATTGCCTTGATTGGCGTGGGTGTCCCACCCACCGGCCGATAGAAAGCCAAATTTGAGTTCTGGGTTTTTCTCCATCAAGGTGACCAAATACTGGCTGTCTTGAAGGAGTGCAGACGGGGGGGCGGCATCCTTGTTGGCCATCATTTGCTCGGAGGCCGCATTCATCTTGGCTTGGTTCAGGACCATCGCCGTGCTCACGCGCGAGCCCTCTCCTTGGGCGAACAATTGGCTCAACGAGCGGTCCCTGGCATAGAGGTCTTCGAGCACCTCTCGGTGGTGGGGGTTGGATAAAACGCCGGTCTGAAGGGCCGCGTTGCCGCGGGGAACAAGTTGAGCCGCAAGTTCTCCTCTCAGTATCTCCGGGTTGGCCTCACCCACACCGATGAGTTGAGCGCTTCGCTCTAAGCTTGCCAATTGGTTAAGCCATCCATTGGCCGCGCCGTTTTTGCCGTCTTGGCCGATCTCCAGATAATGCTGAGCCTCAAAGTGTGAGCGATAGGGCTTGGAGAGACCCGCACAGGGGATGAACGCAAACCGTTTGCTCTCCCAAAAAGGAATCAATGGCGAGAGTGCTGGGTGCAGTGCGAATTGATCATCGAGCAAATAGGGTTTGTTTTGTTCTGCCTCACCCCGACCCAGTGCAATATTGGGACGGTGTTGGGTGTAGTGGGGGTCCGCATAGGGGTAAAAAGCCGACAAGCCATCATAGGCGCCTCTGAGCATCACAACCACCAAGCGGGCATCGGAGTTGAGCGCTGATTTGTTTGAGGCCCAGGCCGAGCCATGGGCCACAGACCATGCGGTGGCCCCGAGGGTCAGAGAGGAGCCGAAGTGGAGGAAATGGCGTCGAGAGGTGGACATGGCTTGATGCTCGCTTAATTTCTCTATTTATGCTATTTGTGCATGAAGTCTGGACTGGCCATCGAGAACGCTGCTTGAAGGCCCGGCTTTTCTTTTTCAATGATGCTTCGGGTGGGTTCAGTCATCCAATCGAGCACCGTGCGTGGGTTTTGAACCCTGGGGCCAACAGAGAACGCAAAATCAGCTCTCCTAGATAAGGCCTCGGCCGAGATCCATTGATCGGCCAGGGTGCTGTAGCCGTCCGGTGTTTGCCACGCATTCATGGGCTGGCCCGAGTTCGCCAAAAACGTGATGGCCGCGGTGTAGTCTTTGAGGTCCTTGGCGCCGCCGGCCAGGGTGAGGGCCGAGCAGACAAAATCCATCGGGGTTTTGAGCAGTTCGCTCTTGGGGTCCCAGGTCTCATCGGACTCCATCAGGGTGGTCATGACTTGGAGGATGTTGCCGTGACTCTCTATAAAGGTCTTGGCCATGGAGTCCACGAGCCGCTCCGATGGGTGGTCGGAGACAAACCACTGCGCCAGTCGCAGAGACACCCGGTGCGCGGTTTGGGGCTGTGCAGCCAAGAGCTTTAACGCGGCAACGGCCTCCTCGGCGCCTTGGTGGGTGAAGGTCTGGCCGAGCAAGGTTTTATCGGTCTTGTCGTGCAAGCGGCTCACGAACTGTGAGCCAGAGGGATCCTTTTGACTGACAGTCCAGCCTGTCAAAATTTTGGCCAGTGACTGCACATCGGCTTGGGTGTAGCCGGCATCCACCCCCATGGTGTGGAGCTCCAAGACTTCGCGGGCATAGTTTTCGTTCACCCCTTTGACCGTGGTTTTGATGCGGTAGGCAGGATTGGGGGCGTCGACCGACACGTTGAGCCACTGGTCCAAGTAGTAAAGCATGGCCGGGTGCTTGAAACTGGCCAAGAGGAGATCCTCAAAATTGCCCAAGGCATGGGGGCGGATGGCATGGATCAAATAGTCGCCAATGAAGGGTTGTACTGAGCCCTTGTAGGTGTAGACATTGAAATGGTTGAACCAAAACTCGGTCATTTTGGCCAAGAGCGGATTCTCCGCTTCACTGTGAGTGCATTGGTAAACCCGCCAAGCCATGGCGGAGCGGCTCATGTTTTTGGTGAATTCGCGGCTCTGTGTATCACCATCTTTTTGCTGAGCATTTGCGTTTCTTTGCTCCCTCCACCGCTCAAAGGCGTCGGGGAGTGAGGTCTTCAAAATACTGAGGGGCTCGGGAATAGAGGGCTCTTGCTGCGAGGCGAGCCACGCATCTTTGAGACGCGAGACAGCAAGGGTTTTCACATCGCTCGATCGCTCTTCTTTGGCCGCAGAGGGACCGTAGCCAAAACGCGAATCCAGCCGCCACTCGCCCGACTGATCTGCTGCGCAGGGTGGGACCCAGAGCAGCCACAACAGGGTCAGACTCAACCCCAGAGTGAATTGTTTGATCGTCTTCATGACACCGTCTCCACAAGAGATTTTCCAAAGTCTTGGAGCTCTAGCACCCGCGGTGGGCCCAGTTCACCATCAGCCAGAATCAAGGTGCATTGAGCTCCATCGTGCTCAATCCATCAGCTCTGTTGGCGTGCTCATTGTAGATAGACCTTTCTTCTTGTCAATGGAACGACCAAGCTCCCGTCTTCAGGCGGAAAAACGGCTTGAGGTTGTTCAATGCCCTGGTTCGCCTTGGTTGCCTTGGTTGCCTTGGTTGCCTTGGTCGATGAAACCTTGGCGCCAGGGCTCAAGGACGCCCACTCGGTGGGGCTGGGCACGTGCGTGTTAACCATTACCAACGGGCAGGCGCGGCGGCGTTATATTACAGACCGTGTTGATCATCGCAGCCGATGGAAACCATTGGATTTTTTTAATTGCAATTTGAAACGAAAACAATGAAATTTAAAACTCTAAGTCCCCGAAAGTTGACCCTCGCATTGGGTGCTGTCTTCGCCAGCAGTGCGGTGTTGTTTGTGGCTTGCAGCAGCTCAGGTTCACCATTTCCTGTCCCCACATTCCCAGCGGCCAAGTCGGCCATTGTGCCCCCTGAAGTGACGGCAGCTTGCCCCATCACCAACTCCAGCATCGAGTCTTTGGTCACCAAGGGCACAGGATTGGCCTTCAATGGCGCGAGTTTTGGCACTGTTGGAACGTACACCTACATCTTGGCTGAGGCCACAGGCAAAGTCTCTGCCAATGACAATTGCGCGCCCACGATCGTGGACTTGAAAAACGCCGCCGATGCCAACGGCAATGTGCGCTACAAATTTGACGTCATCGTCTTGATGCCCACAGACCAGGTCAAGTCTAGCGGCAGTTTGCTCTACATTGTCAACAACCGCACGACCACCAGTTCACTGGAGAAGCTGCTCGACGGCTCAGCCAACGATTTGTTCACCAACGTGCCCCCCGTGATCCCGACATCGGGTGCCGCAGCGACCGCTGGCACAGGGGCTGGGAACGGATTTTTGATGAAGCAAGGCATGACGATCGTGTTCTCGGGCTGGCAGGGCGACCGCAACCAAACCTTGAACGTTCCCACTGCCAGCATCACCAGCACCACCAAGTGGTATGCGCCTGGCATGACCTTGCCCGTGGCCAAGGATGTGGCCAATGGAAACGCATCCATCACAGGCTCCGTGCAAGATGAGTTCATTGCCGACAATGCGACGGCCAATTTGTTGGGCACTTATTACAAGCGTGCACCTGGAACACCAGCCACCTTGACCATTCAAACCACAGCCATGTCCACCCCCTTGGTGGTGGATCCTTCCTATTGGACCTACACCGCAGGCGACGCCTCCTTGGAAGGTGGCAATACCACCGCCTCAGGTTATGGTTATGTCACCATCAACCGCGCCAAAGTGGTGGCCGATCCCACCTTGGCCGCGGGCTTGGATGCCGGCAGTGACAATGGCTCCATTTACCACTTCAACTACACCGCCATTGATCCCAGACCGATCGGTCTCGGATTCCTGAGTGTGAGGGATTTGATTTCCTTCTTCAGAAACGGCACACAAGACTCCATGGGCAACCCCAACCCCTTGGCCGGTCGCGTCAAAGTGACCTTGGCCACGGGTATCTCCCAATCGGGTCGATTCCTCAGGGACTTCTTGTGGCAAGGTTTCAACACCGACGCCAACATGAAACAAGTTTTTGATGGCATGTTGCCCTTGGTGGGCGGCTCCAGAAAGACCTACACCAATTACCGTTGGGCCAAGCCCGGTGACTATTCTCGCCAACACGAGACGCATTACACACCGGGCGATCAGTTCCCCTTTGCGTATTCGACCATCACCGACCCATTGACCGGCAAGACCGATGGATTGCTGCAAAAATGCACGCAACTCAATACCTGTCCGAAGGTGTTCCAGTACGACAGTCCCATTGAGTTTGGCGGCGCGCGCGCCTCTTTGACGGTGACCGACGGTTTGGGCAAAGACATCCCCATTCCCAGCAATGTGCGCATGTTCTACGCGGCCGGTACCTCTCATGGTCCGACGGTTTTGTCGGACAACGCTGTGGCCCAGCCTGATTATTCGGTCGAAAGAGCCGTGTCAGCCTCGGCCGTGTCCACCACACAACCCGCTTTGATTGCCAGCAGTGCACTCTTTCGCTCATTGCTCATCAACCTAGAGGGTTGGGTCAAAGGAACAGCCACCCCACTCGACAGCTATTACCCCAAGGTGGCCGATGGCACGATGGCGGTGCCGACCAAAGATCCCAAGAGCTTGGGAGCGCCCGATTTGTCGGGTGTGGGTTTGAGCTTCAATGGTGTCTACAACACCTTGAGCGTGAACGACGAATCGGTCATTCCTTCAAAGCCTTCGAACCAGTTCTACACGGTGATGCTGCCCACGTCCGATGCACAAGGCAATGACATTCCTGGTGTCAGGATGCCTGATTTGGCGGTTGCGATCACCACCTCCAAAGGCTACAGTGTTCGTAAGCCAGGATTTGTGGCCGGCGACCAAAACGGTTTGTCCAGCTCGCAAGTGGCCTTTGCCTTACTGACGGCCTCTAAAAACGCCGCCGACCCCAGAAAGAGCGTTCAAGAGTTGTATGGCAGCAAGGCCAACTATTTGGCGCAATGGAATGCGTCGGTGGATGCCTTGGCAGCCAAGGGTCTGTTGCTGCCGGATGATGTGACGATTTACAAAAACCGCGGCATCATGCAGACCTTGCAACCGAATTTTGCAAAACTGCCCTGAGTGATGGTCTGACTCCTTGATTGAACCCCTTGGCCTCAACCACCAAGGGGTTTTTTCTTGGCGTGTTCAATCCCTCATCGCCCTGGCTTGGCATCATTGGGTGTGGGGTTAGGGCGCGAACTTAGAATCCAGTGTTGGGGCCTAGGCTTGCTGTTTTGGGCGCTGGATTCAAAACTTTTCCGTGGATACATTTTGTGCGTACTTCTTCATCCCCCCCATTACCGCCGCCGTTTCCTGCCGAACCTTTCACATTGAATGGACCGGCCGGTTCGCTCAGGGTCTACCGCGCTGGTGAGGGCCCGCCGGTGCTCGTGGTGCACGCTGTCAATGCCGCTGCGAGTGCTGCTGAGGTGAGGCCAATGTTTGAGGCGCTTCAAAAGACCCACACGGTCTACGCCTTTGACCTCCCGGGCTTTGGTTTGTCTGAACGCCAAGCCATTCTTTACACCATTCGCATCATGACCGACAGCGTGAAGCTCGTGGCCCAGTGGATTCAAACCCAGCACCCGGGTGAGCCACTATGGGCGGTGGGGACGTCCTTGTCTTGTGAGTTCGTGGCCCGTTGCTGCACCGAGGACTTGTCGTTGTTCTCGGCCTTGACCTTGGTGAGTCCGACGGGGTTTCGGGGACTCAAGTCTTACCGCGGTGAGTCGGGGAGTTCGCGCTGCGTGCCGTGGCTCAGTGCCATCCTTCGAGGACCGGGTTGGGGGGGCTTTTTGTTTCGCCGACTCACGGGCCCGAAGGTCATTCGCTATTTTTTAGAGAGAACGTGGGGTTCCAAGCACATCGATGAAACCTTGTGGCACTACGATGTCTTGACCACCCGAGTCCCCAATGCAGAATATGCTCCCTTGTCCTTTTTGACCGGCGCACTTTTTGCCGCCGACATCCACACGGTTTATGAGCAACTGGCCTTGCCGGTCTTGGCGTTTCACGGCACCCGAGGGGACTTCAAAGATGTTCGGGGAATGAGGAGGGTGGCCCAAAAAGAGAATTGGTCCATCCACGCGATGGAGGGCGGCGCACTTCCCTTTTTTGAAAAACCCGCTCAATTCTTGGCTCTCGTTGAGAGCTGGAGAGCACAATTGGCGATCAATGCAACGCTCACCCAGCCCGTGTCCCAGGT
Source organism: uncultured Burkholderiales bacterium (assembly GCA_903887655.1). Classification (GTDB taxonomy): domain Bacteria; phylum Pseudomonadota; class Gammaproteobacteria; order Burkholderiales; family Burkholderiaceae_C; genus Limnohabitans. Next base: position 2,757 of record CAISQQ010000166.1, on the reverse strand, counting down.
TTGATCACATGAAAAAGAAAAAATAGATGATGGTTTGCATGCGCCGCAGACCCTCGCTGCGTGCAATTTGCCGACCCGACCCGTCATAAACGCGCTCACCATCGATTCGGCCCATCTGTGTGCCCGATCCACTGTAGAGACGCTCCCCATCAATGCGACCGATCTGACTGCCCGATGCGTTGTAGACCCGCTCGCCGTCAATTCGGCCGAGTTGTCTGCCAGATCCATCGTAAACGGTGAGGCCGTCTGTGCGCCCGATGTTTCTCCCGGAGGCATCGTAATAGCGTTCTGCATCCACCCGTCCGAGCTCGCGCCCACTGCCATCATAAATGCGTTGGGCGCACACATTGGACAAGCCGATGAGGGTCAGAAAAAAGAAGATAAAAATTCGTTTCATGGTGTCCATCCTGTTGCTGGGGTCGCCTGAATTGGAGACTTAAATTGGCGACTTGAAGCGATGCGGCTGACGCTTGGGGAGCGCGTTGCAGTTTAGCGCAGATCCTGCTTTTAAGCCTCCACCTACTGAGACTGTGGCTCAAGCGGCTCAACGCGCTCGGCCCATGGCATCAAGGTTAAACCCCAAGTCGGTGAGAGCGCCATGGGCCTATAATTTTGAAGAGGGTTGAGCATGCGCTGGCGTGAGCTCTTTTGGTGTACTCACCCGCACCGATGAACGCCCTTGTTCGTGAACCCAAGATCTGCAAGTTTTTCCATCATTGTGATCCTGATAACCCCGCTTGAGTGTCCATTATGACAACGCTGATCAACCTCGATGACGTTCCAGTTCTAGAGCGTCAACATGCACGAGTTGGGCTCTTCAAATCCCAGTCCTTGCTCAATGGGCCAGAAGGCAGTCCTGACAACTTCTTTCTCCAGCTCTCCCACACCTTTGCCGACTTTGAGTCGCCGCGCCACCGGCACAACTTCGATCAAATTCGCATTCAACTCAAAGGCGTTGCCGACTTTGCCCGAGACGGCGTGATGCGCCCAGGCACCATCGGTTACTTCCCAGAAGGGGTTTTTTACGGACCCCAAAGCATCGACGGGGAATCGAGCACCTTGGTGCTGCAGTTGGGAGGAGCCAGTGGTGACGGCTATATCTCGGAAGCTCGGTTTCAAGAAGGTGTGCAAGCCCTCAAGTCCACCGGGACGTTTGCAAAAGGGGTTTACTCGCGAGTTGACGCGTCGGGAAAAAAAATCAACCAAGACGCCTACGAGGCCGTTTGGGAGTCCATCCACCAAACCGAACTCCATTACCGAAAAAGTGAGTACCCGGCACCCGTTTTCATGGACCCGCAAACATTTGAAGCGCAAATCGACCCCTGGGCGCAGCAGTCCATGGGGGTGCTCAGGAAGTCCTTGGGGGTGTTTTCCCAAAGAAAACTGGCGATCGGTATTTTGCTCGTGGACAGTGGCAGCGCGTTCAAACTCCAACCCCACTCGTTTGGATTTGTACTGAAAGGGGACGGGGAGTTCCAGGGGCGAGCCTTCAAGCAGCACGCCACCTTCCAAAGCGACGACAGCCCAGAGAGCTTGCAGGCGCATTCGAGTGTGGAGATGATTGAGATCCATTTGCCACCTCGCGCTCCCACCCCCTGATGTCCGCATTTCACGGATTCAATGAAAGGAAGCCCATGTTTTTAGCCCTTGCTCGAGCAAGTCGTGGTGCGCTCATGCTGTCATTGCTACCTTGGATGATCTGCTCGGGGGCAAGCGCTTTCGCTCAAACCTACCCCAATCACCCCCTGCGCTTGATCGTGCCTTTCCCAGCCGGTGGCGGTGTTGATGGCGTGGCCAGACCTTTTGCCGAGCGGCTCTCGTCGTCGCTGGGTCAACCGGTGATCATTGACAATCGACCTGGTGCAGGTGGCAATATCGGTGCCGAGTTGGCGGCTCGCTCCACACCCGACGGCTACACCTTGCTCCTGGGCAATGAGTTCTTGGGCACCAACGCCGCCTTTTACAAAACGATGCGCTACGACCCCATCAAGGATTTGCAACCCATCGCCAGTGTGGCGACTGGCTTGGTGGGCTTGGCTGTCAATGCCAATGTCCCTGTGAGCAACGTGAAGGAGCTCATCGAGTACTCCAAAACCCATGCGGTCAACTACTCAACGCCTGGGATGGGCACAGGCCCCCACCTCTTTGGCGAGTATTTGAACATCAGTTTTGGCTCGAAATTCCACCACATCCCTTACAAAGGCTCAAGCCCTGCCATTGCAGACACCATGGGTGGGCAAGTGGAGATGGTGATCACCACCTTGGCACCCATGGTGCAGCACGTGAGCAGCAAGAAGCTCAATGTCTTGGCCGTGACGGGAAGCACGCGCTCGGTGGATTTGCCCTCGGTTCCTACCTTGGAGCAATCGGGCTTTGGCGGGTTTTCGTACGAGATATGGTATGGACTCTTTGCGCCAGTGGGCTTGCCCATGGCGGTGCTCAAGCGCTTGGAGCAGGCCTCGCTTCAGATGATGTCAGAGCCCACCTTGAGTGATCAGTTTAAAAAGGCCGGCTTCATGGCTGCAGCAGGACGTGCAGATCAATTGAGTGACGAACTCAAGTTGGGGGTGGATACCTGGGCGCGTGTGGTGAAAGAAGCGCACATCGAGCGAGAGTAAGTTATTTGGCCGTTGAGGCGTTGACCATTAAAAATGCATCGATCTGTCAAGGGCCATGGTTTGAGACTTTTTCATTCGTCGATGCAGGTGGTATCACGATTTGACGAATGAGCTGGATCAAGGCCGCTTGTTCTGCAGC
>CAISQQ010000165.1 GCA_903887655.1 uncultured Burkholderiales bacterium | reverse complement strand
CTGGTGGGTTCGACAATTTCTTTGCCGGCAGCGAGTAGGCCTTTTTTCTGAGCATCCCAAATCATGGCCGCACCGATTCGACACTTGACCGAGTAAGCCGGGTTTCGCCCTTCAATTTTGGCCAACACCGTGGCGTGACCTCCTTGGTTGATGCGATTCAAGCGAACCAAGGGCGTGCGTCCAATCGAGAGTGAGTTGTCTTCAAAAATATGCGCCATGTCAGTTTCTCCATTCGTGATCCAGTGACTATAACAAGACTCTTTGGCTCGAGAGCTTGTCGTTGGCCAGACGCGCTCAAATCTTGGGTTTTCCCTAGGGGTCAGCCTGTGTAGAGAGCGTGAAGCTTCTCGACATTGGAGCAGAGCTGGTTCACAATGACACGTCTTCGATCCTCCTTGGATTGAGCATCCAACTCCTTCATCACGACTACACACCATGATCACTCAAGAACTCACCGACTGGGGCCGTCCCTTGCAAGAAGCCATTCGTCCTGACCTCGTGCCCCGTGGCACTGAGGTCTTGGTGGGGGTGAAGTTCTGTGGGATATGTCACTCTGACGTGCACATTCGAGAAGGATTTTTCGACCTCGGTGGCGGGCGAAAATTCAACATGGGCGAGCGCGGCATGAAGCTGCCCACAGTTTTGGGACATGAGCCCTATGGGGTGGTCCTTGCGGCTGGGCCGGATGCTCAAGACGTCCCCCTTGGAGAGGACCGCTTGGTGTATCCGTGGACCGGTTGTGGTCAATGCCCAGTGTGCGTCTCGGGCCAAGACAACTGGTGCCAGCAGCCGCAATACATTGGCATTCAGCGCCCGGGCAGCTACGCCACCCAGGTCTTGGTCCCCCACCCTCGCTATTTGGTCGATGCCAGTGGGATTGAGCCGAGTTTTGCACCCATCTTGGCTTGCTCGGGTCTCACCACCTACAGTGCCATTCAAAAATTCTTGCCCACCTCCCCCCACGATTGGATCGTGGTGATGGGTGCGGGTGGCCTGGGCCTGATGGCTGTGGCCATCCTCAAAGCCCTCGGGCACGAGAGCATTGCCGTGTGTGAAATCGATGAAAACAAGTGGCCCAGTGCCCTGGCGATGGGCGCCAAGATCACCTTCAACCCCAAGGATGAAAGCTGTCTGCAGTCTCTCAAGGCCTTGCCCATGGGCATTCACGGGGTGCTTGATTTTGTGGGGGCCCCCAACACCGCAAGCCTGGGCATCGCCTCGCTCAGAAAAGGCGGGCGCTATGTGATCGTCGGTCTATTTGGGGGAGAGTTGCCCATCTCTTTGGTCACCTTGGCCCAACGGGCTGTCTCGATCATTGGCAGTTATGTGGGCTCTTTACAAGAATTGCACGAGGTGGTGGCGCTGGCCAAAAGCGGACACCTGAAATCCATCCCAACCCAGACTTGTGCGATGTCAGAGATTTCCGGCGTCTTGGATCGTCTATTGGCCGGCACCGTTGAGGGCCGCATCGTGGCTCAAATGTAAGCCCCATGAGAGACAAGCGTTGCCCTACAATGGAGATCATTAGACCACCTGAGACCCCCCTTTCTCCTATGCAAAACAAGACCGACATGGACTGCCTGTTTCCCGTGATCAACCAAGCCCTCGTGGCTCGTTTCATGCCACTTTGCCTGTGCGCGGGCTTACTTTGGGCGGCCATCCCCTCGAGTTGGGCGCAGGCTGCAGCCGCATCCCCGGCCAGCACGCCCCCCATTGATTTGAGCCGCTACGCGAGTCCTTCGGGCCTGGACTTAACAGGTCGCGATCTGAGCTTGAGTCCGAGCCAAGACCTGTTCAAATCGATGAATGGCCAGTGGCTCAAGACCACCGAGATCCCCAGCGACAAATCCTCGTATGGCACGTTCATGGAGTTGCGCGATCTCTCGGACCAACGCCTTCAAACCCTCATCACGGAGCTGCAAGACAAAAAACACCGTCACACGGCCTCCGAGGCCAAAGTGGCTCGTTTTTTTGAAGCCTTCATCGACACCAAGACCATTGATCGACAAGGGCTCGCCCCACTTCGCAGTCAACTCAAGGCCATTGAGGGCATCCAAACGGTGAAGGATTTGGTTCACTACTTGGGCGCCAATTTGTACCGCATCAATTCCCCCTTGGAGATTGGCATCTCGCCTGATGAAAAAGAGCCCACCATCAACCGCACCATCATTGCCCAAGGGGGGCTGGGAATGCCTGACCGGGATTACTATTTGAAAGCCGATGATGCGCGACTGGCCAACGCCAAGGCCCAATATCTGGTGTACCTGAGCACACTGGCGCAACTGAAAACGGACCCACTCGAGACGGGTTCGCCCAGCGCCAGTGCCATGGAGCAAGCACAACGGGTGCTGGCCTTGGAGGGCAAAATTGCACAGGTTCACTGGAGTCGCATTCAAAACCGTGACACCTTGAAGCTCTACAACCCCATGAGCCTTGAGCAATTGCAGCAATCGGCCAGTGCTTGGGACTGGGCGCTTTATCTCCAAAGCGCCCATTTGGGCAAGGTCAAGCGCGTGATCGTCTCTCAGCCCGATGCCATCGAGCAAATTGCCCAATTGTTGGTCAAAGAGCCCTTGCAAGACTGGAAAGATTACTTGACGCTTCAAGTGCTGAACTTGAACGCGTCGGTTTTACCAAAGGCCTTCAGACAGGCTCACTTTGAGTTTTACGGCAAAGTGCTCTCGGGCGCCAAGTCGCCTTTGCCGCGATGGCAAGAGGGCATCCAAGCGCTCAACCACACCTTGGGTGAATCCATTGGCAAACTCTATGTCGCGCGTTACTTCAGCGCCCAAGACAAAGCCCATGTCCAATCCTTGGTGGCCGACTTGATGCAGGCTTACAAGGTCTCCATTGACTCGCTGCCTTGGATGAGCGCAGCGACCAAACAAAGGGCCCAAGAAAAATTGGCCGCCTACACGATCAAAATTGGATACCCCGATCGTTTCCGAGACTATTCAGCCCTCGAGATCAAGTCAGCCAACGCCCTGGGCAACCGGGAGCGGTCGCTGGCGTTCGAATATGCCCGAGCGGTGGCCAAGGTGGACGGCCCAGTTGACAAAACCGAGTGGCACATGAACGCCCAAACCGTGAACGCCTATTACAACCCCACACAAAACGAGATTGTGTTTCCCGCCGCCATCTTGCAGCCCCCGTTTTTCAACGCCAAAGCAGACGATGCGGTGAATTATGGCGGCATTGGTGCAGTGATCGGCCACGAGATCAGCCACGGCTTTGATGACCAAGGCTCTCAGTATGACGGCCTGGGCAAACTCAACAATTGGTGGACCCCTGAGGACCGCAGTGCCTTTGAAAAAGTCACCCTCGCCTTGGTCAATCAGTACGATGCCTATGAACCCATACCGGGCGCCCACGTCAAGGGCCAACTCACTTTGGGTGAGAACATAGCCGATCTCTCGGGCTTGCAAATCGCCTTCAAGGCCTACCAAGCGCATCTGGGCGGTAAGCCCTCCCCGGTGATCGATGGATTGACGGGTGAGCAGCGCTTTTTCCTGGGATTTGCCCAAGTCTGGCGCAGCAAAAGCCGTGAACAAGCCTTGCTTCGACAAGTCACCACCGACCCGCACTCACCCCCCGAATTCCGTGCCAATGGCGCGGCGATCAACCATGACGCCTTTCAAGAGGCTTTCAAAACCAAGCCCGGTGACGGCATGTACAAGGCTCCTCAAGACCGAATACGGCTTTGGTAGCGTGCCCATTTGCAAATAGCGCGGTTTTCAAAAGTGAACGCTTGGACTCTTGAATTCTGCGTGGTCCGCTTCATTTAAAATCCACGAAGCACCTCTGGGCTCACCCAAGGACAGCCTTGAATTCTGCCCTGGCACACCTCGCTCAGCGGGACACTTTAAAATACAGGGCACCTCTAACCACTCAAAGGAATCACCCATGAAAAAAACCACCTTCTTGTGCAGCTTGAGCGTGGCGGCCCTGCTCTTGGGCTGCGCGGGCGCCACCTATCGCCCCATTGTGGACACCCAGGGGCTGGACTTGAACCGCTACGAAGCTGACTTGCAAAGTTGTCAGCAGTATGCCCGTCAAACTGCCGATGGTGTCACCTCGGCAGCCGTCGGTGCGGTGGCTGGTGCTGCTTTGGGCTCTGTCTTGGCGGGTATTGCCGGCGGAGATCGGCGCGCAACTGGCAGCATTGCGGCCATTGAGGGCGGCATCATGGGGGGTGCGAGCGGTGAGACCAACCAGCGCAACATCATCCGTCGCTGTTTGGCCGGCCGAGGCTACCGGGTTCTTCAGTAGTCCGAGCCCCAAGGCTCTGATCAGGCGCCTTCGATGATGCGGATGTCTCGCTGAGCGCCGTCTCCCAAGGCGGCCAAGGCGACGGCGTATTCGGCGCTGTCATGAACGGCCACGGCCTGGGCAACGCTGTCAAACTCAATGAGCACCACACGCTCGTGCAGGCCGATTTCATACACTTGACTGGGCATGCCACGGGCGAGGAATTTTCCACCACCGGCCAAGATGGCGGGACCAGCCAACTTGCCGTATTCCGCCATCGCTTCTGGTTTTGTAATGGAACGGTAAGTTGCAACCCAATAAGCTTTTGCCATGTCTTGTCTCCTGCGGTGTTGATGATGAAATCATTCTAAGCTGAAACATTCAGGCGGTGAGAAAAAGCACTGCTGATGACATCTTCCAACACCGATCGACTCAGTCGCGCACAGTCGAGCCCAAGGCAGAGATCCCTCGGTCAAGCCCCGAGCAGTTCCATCTCGGTGCTTCATGCGTTAAGATGGACCTAGGCCACTCCAATGTGGCAACAAGGTCCTTTTTTTAATTTTCTTATGCATTGGCTGACCATGACTTTGACTTGGATTCCAAGGGTGCTGCTTCTAATATGCTGGGTTGGATTTTCAAGCTCGAGTGCGGCGTTTTCACTGCCCATCCCCAAGGGCGTGATCGACAAAGCCTTGGAGAGCAAATTCCCCAAAGAGCGCTACGGCATCAAACTTGAAAGCCCCGTGACTCGCTTCAAAGCCGATGTTCAAAAGGTGGAGTTGTGCGGCGTGTGGCGCTTGAAATTGCCGGCCAAGAGTGGGGAATTTTGCGTGGACTTTCGCCCCCTGTGGAACAAGGAAAAGGGTGACATAGAGTTGTCGGCCTTGAACATTTTGAAGCTCACCGCGGGCAGCGATCAAGAACTGCCCAGTCAAACCGCCCAGCTCCTCAACGCCATGGTCTTGCCTGTTTTAGACGGCAGTGCTCTCTACCACGTCCCCGACATGGTGGGCAAACGCTTAGAGTCCTTGCGAATTGACACCAATGCACTTGAACTCGTTTTTTAAACATCGAGACGTCAATCGTCTCACGCCCAGCTTGTCCGGCTGGTCATGGCCAAGGACTTGTGGGGCCCTGTGCCTCTTGCTGCTCCTGGCCGACTCACCGGCCCAAGCCGCCAAAAAGTACACCCTGTACCAATGCGGAAGCCAAACCAATTTGGACAACTGCACACAAACCTGCGTCCAAGCCAACCGCTATGAGCCCGTCACCATTGAGTTCATACCGCGAGAAATGAGTGGCGAAGTGATTGCCAAAAAACACATCTTGGGAGGCGTTGTGGCGAGCACCTTCAAAGGCTGCAGCATCTTTGATGAAGAGAGCTGGAACTGCAAGGAAGAGATCGACATTGGGGACTTGCACCTGGTCATCAAAAATTCATTGGCCAACGAGCTCTACACCTCCATTGAAGTGGCATCCAACCGGAGGGTGACCTCGTCGTGTGCAAAATTAAACCCCTAGGGGTTGTAAGGGTCATCAGTCACTTGGCCCGCTTGTTCAATGCTTGGTTGTTCAGTTGGACGGACACATCTTTTTGACGATGTCGCTTTGGCTTGTGAGAACGGATTCAATCACTTTGAAGTCCACACTTTTGGCAAAATAAGCTTCAATCACCGTGTGG
>CAISQQ010000164.1 GCA_903887655.1 uncultured Burkholderiales bacterium | reverse complement strand
GAGAGACCCTCACCCCCCTCGTTTTGGGAGCGCAGCTTGAGCACGCTGGCCGATTGGGGCGCGGGCACGCGCGCGCTCTTGGCGAGCCTGGGGCTGGCTGCGAGGCTTTTTGCGCGCCTGATCGCAACCTTGGTGCCGAGCATGAGGCGCTCTGAATTGGTGAGAGACCAGTTGCATTTTTTGGGCAACTATTCCTTGGCCATCATCTCGGTCTCGGGTCTCTTTGTTGGATTTGTCTTGGGCCTGCAAGGCTACAACACCTTGCAGCGCTATGGATCGTCGTCGGCGCTGGGGCTGCTGGTGGCGCTGAGCTTGGTGCGTGAGTTGGGCCCAGTGGTGAGCGCTCTTCTTTTTGTGGGCCGCGCGGGCACCTCGCTCACAGCGGAGATTGGTTTGATGAAAGCGGGCGAGCAATTGAGCGCCATGGACATGATGGCGGTCGATCCGGTGCAGCGAATTTTGGCGCCTCGCTTTTGGGCGGGTGTGGTGGCTTTGCCCCTGTTGGCGGCGGTGTTTTCTGCGGTCGGCATCATGGGCGGCTGGGTCGTGGGGGTGGTCATGATTGGGGTCGATCCAGGCTCCTTTTGGGGTCAGATGCAAGCCGGCGTGGATGTTTGGAAAGATGTCTGCAACGGCGTGATCAAGAGCATCGTGTTTGGCTTCACGGTCACCTTCATTGCCTTGTACCAAGGCTACATGGCCTCGCCCACGCCTGAAGGGGTGTCGCGAGCGACCACCCGCACGGTGGTCACCGCGTCCTTGGCCGTGCTCGGTTTGGACTTCATCTTGACCGCGTGGATGTTCAGTTTGTAAAGCAAGTAGAGGATCAGGAAAAATGCAACGATCAAAAAATGATGTGTGGGTGGGCTCCTTTGTCCTCATTGGCTTGGCGGCCATTCTTTTTTTGGCATTGCAAGCGGCCAATTTGCTCAGTGTCAGTTGGCAAAAAACCTACACGGTTTGGGCCAACTTTGACAACATTGGGGGTTTGAAGAAAAAAGCGGCGGTCAAAAGCGCCGGCGTGGTGGTGGGCCGTGTGGACGCCATCACCTTTGATGACAAGGTGTTTCAAGCGCGGGTGGATTTGGCCATCGATGAGCGCTTTGTGTTCCCCAAGGACAGCTCCTTGAAGATCTTGACCAGCGGGCTTTTGGGTGAGCAGTATTTGGGGCTGGAAGCGGGTGCGGAGGCCGACAACTTAAAGCCGGGCGACAAAATTCAGTCCACCCAGTCGGCGGTGGTGCTGGAGAATTTGATCAGCCAGTTCCTCTACAACAAGGCGGCCGATCCCGCGCAGTCCCCGTCCAAGCCCTGAACGCTCAGGCGTTTGTTTGTTCTTTTTCACCATGAAGGCCTCGTTTGTCATGACCATGTTCGCCACCGACACAGGCCCGAGCTCCATCCTCTGGCCCGCCCAGAATGACCCGCTTCATCAAAGCCGCGAACCGAGCAAAAGGCCAGGCTTATGGGCTCAAGCTGTGGGTCAGGCGTGTGCTGGGCTCAAGCTGATCGCCATTTCACTCTTGATGCTCTTGGGGTCACCGCTTCAGGCGCAGACCCCCGAGCCCGATCCAGCCATGAGCGCGAGCGCGAACGCCAGCACGAGCGCCCCACCCAGTGCGCCAGAGCGCGCGCGCGTGCCCAACCCCAAAGACCCGTTCGAGTCCTTCAACCGCGCCGTCAGTGGCTTTAATGACCGAGTCGATGAGGCGCTGCTGCAGCCGGTGGCGCGCACCTATGTGAAGGTCACGCCTGAGCTGGTGCAAACCGGTGTGAAAAACTTCTTTGGCAATTTGTCTGACATCTGGTCCACGGTGAACAACGCCTTGCAATTGAAGCCACAAGAGACGGTGGAGAGCTTGGCGAGGGTGGGGGTGAACACGATTTTGGGAGTCGGTGGCGTGATCGATTGGGCCAGCAAAATGGGCATTGATCGCCACACCGAGGACTTTGGACAAACCTTGGGGCACTGGGGCGTGGGCTCGGGCCCTTATTTGGTCTTGCCCTTCATGGGGCCGTCCACGCTCAGAGACACCTTGTCGCTCACCATGGATTTCAATGGCAGCCCCACGCGGCGGGTCAAGCCCGTGGCGGCTCGCTATGAGCTCTTGGGGCTCAATTTGGTGAGCAAACGCGCGCAGTACCTGGGCTTGGGCGACGAGCTCAACGATCTGGCTTTGGACCGCTACAGTTTTTTAAGAGACGTGTATTTGCAAAAGCGCCTCTCCGACGTTTGGGACGGCAACCCACCCGAGGACAAAGAGGAGGGCGACACGCAGGGTCAGCCCGGTGCATTGGCCCCCGAAGTTGAGGTCTTCCCGGCCCAAGCGGCACTGAGCTTGGACACGCCCGCTATCGACCCTTCTCCCTGAACGCCGACCCAGGTCTTCACCGCTTGGGGCCGGGGGGGGCCAGGGCGGTCGTTGGCAGATCAAACACCTTTTGTTCGGGTATTTTGAGGCCCGGTGCATGCTTTCCTTCAGCCTAGGGGATAATACGGATTTGACCTGATGGGCGCTGCTCGCCCAGCAGCAGACAGCGGCTCGCCCGAGCCAGTTGCCTCGATGGGGCCAGACCTTACACCGTGTTATTTATCAAAGAGTTGGACATGTTGACAATGACTACAGAACAATCCCGAGCCCATCTTGGGCGCGTTGGCGCTTACTTGTTGGGCTTGGTGGTGTGTGTTTTGGGCACACTGCCCCTGGCCCCAATGGCCCAGGCTGCCGATTTGGCGCCCGATGAGATGGTCAAAACCTTGAGCAGCGAGTTGTTGGACTTGGTGAGCAACGACAAGTCCATCAAAACCGGCGACATTCAAAAAATCGCCAACCTGGTCGACTCCAAGGTCATGCCTCACTTGAATTTTCAGCGCATGACCGCCTCGGCCGTGGGGCCGGCTTGGCGCCAAGCCACGCCCGAGCAGCAAGCGCGATTGCAAGACGAGTTCAAACTGCTGTTGGTGCGCACCTATGCCGGCGCCTTGAACCAGGTCAAGGACTTGACGATCGTGATCAAACCCATGCGCAGTGCACCCCAAGACACCGAGGTCTTGGTGAGGTCCGAGGTCAAGGGCCATGGCGACCCGGTTCAAATCGATTACCGACTGGAGAAGACGCCTTCGGTGGGACTGGGGTGGAAGATTTACAATTTGAATGTGATGGGTGTGTGGCTCGTGGACACCTACCGCACACAGTTTGCGCAGGAGATCAACCAACGCGGTTTGGATGGCTTGATTGCCACGCTCGCAGAGAGAAACAAAAACAATGCCAAACCCAAATCTTGAGCCGATGGCGATCGCGATGTCTTGGGTGACCTCAGGCCGCGGCTCACGCGTTTGAGCGCGAATCGGTACACCACAGACCCCTGCCTGACCCCACGCCGACCTCCTATTCATTGTCCATTTCAATTTTCCAATTTTCCAATTTTCCATTGACGCTTGATTGACCCATGTCTGCCCCCCAGTCCAAACTGCTGCTCAAACTCCCCGCTGTCTTGAGCCACGACACGGTGCCCGAGTGCATTCGCGCTTTGAGCGAGCAGTGCGAGCAGTTTTTTGTGTTCGATGCGTCGACGCCCTCGCAAGGCGCCTTCACCGTCGAGGTCGATGTCTCCGGTGTCGAGCATTTTGATTCTTCGGCCTTGGCGCTTCTGAGTGACTTAAAACGCACGGTGCTGTCTCACCAAGGGGTGTTGACTCTCACGCAAGTGCCCACCGCCATGGTGCGCTTGGCCCAGGTCTATGGTGTGGCCGATTTGCTCATGGCGCCGCACTGAGCATCCCCTCCCAGCCCCCCAACGACGAGTTCACCCTCCCCACCATGTCCGCCATTTCATTCCAACAGGTCAGCAAAACCTATGTCACCGCGCGGGGCCCGTTTCAAGCCCTGGAGCGGGTGAGTTTTGATATTCAAGAGGGCGAATTTTTTGGCCTCTTGGGCCCCAACGGTGCGGGCAAAACCACCCTCATCAGCATCTTGGCCGGTTTGGCCAAGGCCAGCGAAGGCCATGTCAGTGTGCTCGGCCATGACGTGGTGAAACAGGCCGCCCAAACCCGGCGTTTCTTGGGGGTTGTGCCGCAAGAATTGGTGTTCGATCCGTTTTTCTCGGTGCGCGAAGCCTTGCAGTTTCAGTCGGGTTATTTTGGCATTCGCAACAACCACGCTTGGATTGATGAGCTCTTGGAGAGTCTTGGTTTGGCCGACAAAGCCAACAGCAATATGCGCCAGCTCTCGGGCGGTATGAAGCGGCGCGTGTTGGTGGCCCAGGCCTTGGTGCACAAGCCCCCCGTCATCGTCTTGGATGAACCCACCGCAGGGGTGGACGTGGAGCTCAGACAAACGCTGTGGCATTTCATTGCCAAACTCAACAAGCAAGGGCACACCGTGCTGCTCACCACCCATTACTTGGAGGAGGCCGAGGCGCTGTGCTCGCGCATTGCCATGCTCAAAGCCGGGCGGGTGGTGGCGCTGGACTCCACGACGGCGCTGTTGAAGGCGTCGGCCAGCAATGTGCTGCGCTTCAAACTCGACGCTGAGCTGCCTCCCGCGCTCATGGCCAAAGCACGGGTGACCGGTCGCATTGTTCAGCTGCCCGCGCACACAGCCGCAGAGGTCGAGGACCACCTGGCCGCCTTGAGGCTCGCCGGTCTTGTTCCAGAGGATATTGAGATTCGAAAAGCCGACTTGGAAGATGTCTTCATTGACGTCATGCAAGAGCACACCCAGGGAGAAGAGGCATGAGGGGCTGGAGCGCGCTGTTTTACAAAGAGGTGCTTCGGTTTTGGAAGGTGTCCTTTCAAACGGTGGCAGCCCCCGTGCTCACCGCGGTGCTGTACTTGGTGATTTTTGGCCACGTCCTTGAAGACCACGTGAAGGTCTATGAGACGGTGGGCTACACCTCTTTTTTACTGCCTGGCTTGGTGATGATGAGCGTGCTGCAAAACGCTTTTGCCAACAGTTCTTCCTCCATGGTGCAAAGCAAGATCATGGGCAACTTGGTGTTTCTTTTGCTCACGCCCTTGGGCTACTGGAGTTGGTTTTTGGCCTACGTGCTCTCGGCCATGGTGAGGGGAATGGCCGTGGGAGCCGGGGTGTTGTTGGTCACCGCTGGCTTCATTCCACTGACCTTTGATCACCCTTTGTGGATTTTGGCGTTTGCCCTGCTCGGCTCAGCGATGCTCGCCACCTTGGGGTTGATCGCGGGATTGTGGGCGGAGAAGTTTGACCAAATGGCTGCGTTTCAAAACTTTGTGATTGTGCCCATGACGTTTTTAAGCGGGGTGTTTTATTCGATCCACTCCTTGCCCGCGTTTTGGCAGCAGGTGAGTCACTTGAACCCATTTTTTTACATGATCGATGGTTTTCGATATGGGTTTTTTGGTCAAAGCGATGTCTCGCCGTGGCTGAGTTTTTCCTTGGTGGGCTTGGCCTTGATCGCGGTCTCCACGCTCACGCTGTACCTTCTCAAAACGGGCTACAAGATCCGAGGTTGATGGGGACTGTGAAGCCCCAAACGGATTGACTGGAGCCACTAAAGAATCCCAAAGATATCCGCACTTCATCAGACCCAGATTGGGCGGGCTCTGATACGAAGACCACCTCAGTGCGGCGTCGTATTTGAAAAAGAAGTTGGGTGGACAAACAGCCGCAGCCATTGGGGACCACATCATTTCAATCAAACCTGGAGACTCAAGACGCCCAGGGTCAACGGGTCTTTGACGAATAGGATTTTTCTGCGTCGCTGCCACTTCCTATGGGTCCATACCTCGCTCAGATATCCGCCTTGATGGGCGTGATGGCTGGGTCAATAAAGGGGCATTGTTTACCAGTTCAAGTAGGCTTTGGTCAGCATGTACATCGAAACAAAAAATAACAGTGCAGCAAACCCCCTTTGGACTTGCCAAGCTTGAAGTTGGCGTGAAACCCGCCGACCCACCAACATGCCGCCCACCATGGCGCAGACAAAGCTCGCCGTTTGAGGCACGGGCAATTGGGCACCCGCGAGCAAGGAATTGACAACACCACCGGTGCCGACCAAGGTGATCACGAACAACGACGTGGCGACAATGCCTGGCACCGCCAAGTAAGTGAATCGCCTCATCAAAGGAACGATCAGAAAACCGCCGCCCACGCCCAACAAGCCGGTCATGAGTCCGGTCAACATCCCGATGGCCGCCAAAACGCTTGCGGCAACAGGTGTCCAAATGAATTTGCCCGTCTCGCTGTTGATCAGCGCCAAGCGCAAAGCGTCTTCCTCTGGGTTCATCAGCCTTTGGGTGGACTGCTTGTAAAAACGCCATGACACCGCCAGCATCAACAAGGCAAAGCCCCCCATGAGCAAATACTGCGGCAACAGATGCGCCCAGTATTGCCCCAGACGAGTCACAGGAATGCCGCAAAGCGCCATCAAGATCGCCGCTTTGTAGCGAACGAGGCGATGTCTGAAACCATCCACGGCACCCACTGCCGCGCCAGCAGCGACAGCCATCAACGCAACGGGTGCCGCTTCTTGCATGGACCAATGCAAGCCTGCCACCAGCACAGGCACCGCCAAAATGCCGCCACCAGCACCGGTCAAGCCCATGATGGCACCGATCAAAATTCCCAAAAGGAGAACAATGATCATGGGGTGAGTGCTCGTGAGGGGTTTGGGGACATCGAAGGGTTGGCCATTACTGAGAGGGCAATGATCGGCGGCTCCACACTTCATACACTTGCATGCCTGCCAGCATGAAAGCGACAAACCATGCGCCTTTGATTTGACCCGACGCCAACGAGACAAGTGCAGGGCCGGGACAAAAACCTGCCAGCCCCCAGCCCGCGCCAAAGAGCATGGCCCCCACCACCAGGGGCTTGTCGATTTCATGGCTCTTGGGCAAATGCAAAGCCCCCCCCAAAAAATTAACGGTTCTTTTTTTGGCGAAAGCGAAGGCAAAAAAACCAACGCCAATCGCGCCTCCCATCACCATCGCCAAAGAAGGGTCCCATGGGCCTGCGAGGTCCAAAAATCCAGAGACTTTCCCAGGATCGGTCATGCCCGACAGGATCAGACCCAAGCCAAAAAGTAAGCCCACGACAAATTCACTGATTCTGTGCCGCATCAAATACGCTCCTCAATCACGTGACGAATCACATAGACCACAAGAAAACCCAAGCCCATAAAAGTGAGGGTGGAGACCAATGAGCGAGGTGACAGGCGAGACAGCCCACAAACACCATGGCCACTGGTGCAACCCGATCCGTAGCGGGTCCCAAATCCCACCAACAAGCCGGCAAGGGCGATGGTTGGAAAGTCGGCCTCAATGCGTGGGGCCTGGATCAACCCTTGAGGCAGCAGCAGGGTGCCAACCCAGGGTGATGCGGCCAAGCCGAGTAAAAAAGCAAGACGCCACCCGACATCGCTCTCACGAGGCGCCAACACCCCCTCCAAAATACCGCTCACGCCCAAGACACGGCCATTGATCAAAATAAAGGCAGCGCTGGCCAACCCCAGCAAAAGACCGCCACCCAAGGACAGCCAAGGGGTGAAATGCATCCAATCGATCGTCATGGTGGTCCTTTCATGCGTTGCAATACTGTTCGTACAAGGTGCCCATGACGGCCAGAGCCTGTGGGCTTTTGACTTGGTAAATGATGCTTTTGCCCTCTCGCCGTGTTTCAACCAGGCCCTCTTCTCGCAGCACCGTGAGCTGCTGCGACAAGGTGGGCTGTCCAATGCCCAAAATCTGCTCGATCTCGCCCACCCGCAACTCGCCTTGGGAGAGTTGGCAAAGGATCATCAAGCGATCTGGGTTGGAGAGCACCTTCATCAACTTGCACGCCTCTTGGGCTGCGCCTTGCATGTGCTCGAGCTCCAGGGATGCAACGCTCATCGGGGGTCCTTTCAGAATATTTTTTCATATTATATTGATTATTAATTTATAAAT
>CAISQQ010000163.1 GCA_903887655.1 uncultured Burkholderiales bacterium | reverse complement strand
GCCCGAGCTCCATGAGGGCTGCGTGCTCACGGGGCAGTTGAAGTGGTCGGGTCAGTTCAATGATGGCGAGCGTCGTCAATTGTTGACGCTGCAGGCCAATACATTGAAAGGCAGCCAAGGCCGGCGTCACGACTTGCTGCTGGGTGCCTGGATCGACTCCTTGGTGATCAAAGCCTTGGATTTGGATGTGCAGATGTGTTGCTTGTTTTCCGATGAGTGGTTTGAATTCAATACGCGTCAAGAGCCCCAAGCTGAGAGTCCTTCATCGACCGGGTCGGCGGCCGATGCCCGGGCCTTGTTGGTGGAGCTGAGCCGACAATTCATTCGCGGACAAACCGAGGTGCTGCCCATGCCACTCAAAACGGCCCTTTGTTTTGTGGGTGAAATGGATCGGCAAAAAGCGCTTGCCGCAGCGCGCGAAGTTTACGACGGTGGCTATGACTCGAGGTTTTTTGAGTCCCAAGAGATGTCGCTCGCGCGCGCCTTCCCCGAGTTTGATGATCTGATTCAAAACCCGCACACCCTCGAGTTGTGGGTCCAGATCTTGACCCCATTTTGGCAATGGGTGCAGGCGCTGAACTACCAAGCCTATGAGCCGGTTCTACAGCAGGGGGCCACATGAGTGAGATCGCGCAAATGCTCATGCCTTCGCGTTTTCCATTGTGGGGAAGTCGACTCATCGAGGCGAGTGCAGGCACGGGCAAGACCTACACCATTGCGGCCCTTTACGTGCGGTTGATTTTGGGGCATGGTCAAGAGCGTGGCCAAGAACAAGGACCACTTCGACCTCTGGGCCCCAAAGAGATTTTGGTCATGACCTTCACCAAAGCGGCGACTCAGGAGTTGACCACTCGCATTCAGCAAAGGCTCACACAAACCGCCCAGATTTTTCGCGGTCAAATGAAGATCGACCCGAAGGATAAGTTTTTAAGGGACTTGCTTGACGATTATCCCAGCCAATCACAAAAAGATAACGCGGCCTGGTTGCTCAATGAAGCGGCGCAATGCATGGATGAGTCTTGTATTTACACCATTGATGCTTGGTGTCAGCGAGTTCTCAAGGAGTATGCGGTCTACAGCGGTCAGCCCTTTGATGAGGAGTTGGTGAGCAATCAAGCGCCACTCAGACAGCAAGCCATCGAGGACTTTTGGCGCCAAAGTGTCTATCCACTGAGCGCAGAGCACGCGCAACTTTTGAAGGCCATTTGGCCCAAAGAGATGGATGACCTCGAACGCTTGGTCGCAGCCCATGCCTTCGCGCTCGAAAACAGTGTCGAGACGCTTGAAGACGACCATGTCGCAGATGCACACTTCGATTTGAATGGCTATTTGACCACGATGCTCCAGGAGCGAGCTCTTAAGCTCAAAGACTTGAAGCAGGAGGCTTTAAGTTGCATACAAAGCATTCGTCCTTGGCTTGAGTCCATCTCCAATCAACCCGTTCGTGAGTGGAATTTGAGCAGTTTGGTCAAACGCTACTTGATCAGCTGGTTGGCCGCCATTGAGGTTTGGTGTCTGGATGATCAACGACTCGACATTGATTTGCAAGCCAAGCATTGGCGACGCATCTCACTCGATTCCATTCAAAGATCAAGACTCGAGGGTGCTGGAGATTTTTACTATCCGCCGCAATTGCTCGATTTTGACCGTGGCGCCGGCGATGCCTTTGCCATCCAGCCCACGCACCGAGACAATGCCGTCACCCTTGCGGTGCTTCTCGATCCCGTCCTTGGCTTGGGCCAGAATCTCGTTGTCGGGCACGGCGGCCTTTTTGCCATCTGCTGCCCAGCCCGGCTTTGTTAAAAGTAAGGCGGCGGTGCCGCTGGCCG
>CAISQQ010000162.1 GCA_903887655.1 uncultured Burkholderiales bacterium | reverse complement strand
GCCTCTGATGAAGACCGTGATGCTGGGGTTTTTGGCGTTGTACAGCCTTTGCGCCTTGGCTGACTACAAGCCCAATGGCACCTATGTGAAATACCAAAGCCTGGTTCACGTTCATCACGATGGCTCGGACGAGCAGTGGCTCGAAGTCCAAATCCGGGTGAACACGCAAGCGGGGGTGAGTGGGCTGGGTGAGCAGTCCATCAGTTTCAACAGCACCTTGTCGAGCTTGGAGGTGTTGGAGGCCTACACCCTCAAAGCCAATGGCGAGAAGGTCATGGTGGAGTCCGACAAAATCCGTACCCAAGACGACGTGGACGATGGGGGCGGGAGCATCTACAGCGACTCCAAGGTCAAGCTCATCATCTATCCCAATTTGGAAATCGGGGCCCAGATCTTTTACAAAGTTCATCTCGTGCGCCACACCCCGGTGTTTCCGGGGCAGTTTTATTGGACCCGTTTGGCCAGTCCGCATTACCGCTATGAAGACATGCAGGTGGACCTCATCCAAGACGCTGGCATTGAACTCTTGCTCGATACCCCAGGGTTTACGGGCGGTAAGGTCGATTCAGCCCAAACCGACCCCGTGGGGTCGGTGAGGTACCACCACCGTTTTGTGCAAAACGAGGCCTATCCTTCAGAGACGGCCACCGTGAGCGCTTGGGACTTTGCGCCTCATTACACGGTGACTTCCTTCAAGAACTACCGCGAAGTGGGATTGGCCTATCAAAAACGGGCCGCCCCCATGGCCCAGATGACCCCTGAAATCAAGGCCAAAGCGCTTGAAATCACCCAAAGCGTCCACACTGAAGCCGACAAAGTCAGAGCCCTCTACAACTGGGTGAGTCGCAACATCCGCTACATTGGCATCTATGCTGGGGCGGGGGGGTATGTGCCCCATGAAGCGGCCAGTGTCTTGAAGAACCAGTACGGTGACTGTAAGGATCACGTGGCCCTCTTGGAAGCCATGCTCAACGTCATTGGGGTGGAGAGCACACCGGCCTTGATCAATGCGAGCCGTGCCTATCGCTTGCAAACCTTGGCCACACCCTCCATCTTTGACCATGTGATCACCTACATTCCGAAGATGAATTTGTTTTTGGATTCCACGGCCCAGTATGCGCCGATGGGGACCTTGCCAGAGATGGATTTGAATAAACCGGTGATTCTGACGGCTTCTGGGGAGACCGCCAAAACCCGCCAGAGCTCTCCTGACCTGGACTCTGTCACATCGAACATCAAACTGGTGCTCATGCCCGACGGCACCGTGGTGGGCAACACGGTGAGTTGGATGCGTGGCTATGAAGAGATTGATTCCAGGATGAGCCGAGCCGCCGAGGACAACAAGGATCAGCAGCGTTTGATCAACCGACTTCTCAACCGGTTTTTCGAGACGGGCACGGGAGAATTGACGTATGAGGATCCAGGTCTCTTGGACTTGCCCTGGAAAACCACCGCCAACTTCACCCTGGACCCGGTCGTCAATCTACCCGGGCAGGGTGGTTTGATACTGCCCACAGGGGTATCGCCTGGTGAGATCCGGGGGATGTCGATTTACACCCCGCCCAAGGTGCGGCGTTTTCCCGTGGTCTGTGGGTCGGCCAAGTACACCGAGCTCTATGAGATGACTTTTCCCAAAAAAATGGCGGTGGTTCACATTCCGAAGGACGTTCAATACAAGGGCGAGACACTCCAGTACGAGTCGCGTTATGTTTTTAAAAACCACCTGCTGAGTGCGACGCGTCAACTGATCGCCGACAGAAAAGGCCGAATTTGTGACGCCAAAGACGATGCCGAGTGGAATGCCATGGCGACGGTGATGAAACGTGATTTACGGCAACAAGTTTTGTTCAACTAAGAGGAGAACAGCATGAGCAACTGGACGATCTTTGGGAATGTGGCCATCTCCGACACGGGTGAGACCCTTCAAAAAATCAGCGACTCGATGTCGATTTCTTCTTCAGGCGTCACCTATCAACAATTGGGCAACATGGTGGTGGGCACCGACGGTTCGAGCTACCAACAAATGGGTGACTCTTTCAGTAGCGACGGCAGCACCCGGATGGGGTCGTTTACGACAGGGCTTGGTGCTTTGTTCACTAAGAATCCAAGAGAGGATTGAGGGCGATGTCCTGCCCAACAGCGGTGGGCCCAATCCAAATAAAGTTGCCCCATGGATGGGCTGGGGCCTTGGTGGCGCTGTGATTGAAAAGGATTGCTTCAGAAGCCATCAAAAGATGCTTGTGAAATCATAAAAATTAGATCTATAATACTATTAAGTAATTTTATTTAATATTTTTGTATTCAATAATTGTACGAAGTTGCCGCTGTATTGACCCCATGATTGGAGACCTAAGATTAGCCTGAATATTCTCTCGAGCAACTTGCAGCGATTGCGACATGCCCGTGGATACTCACAAGAGAGGCTTGCATTGGCGGCAGGGATCAATCGGCTGGCCTATAGCCATATTGAACGTGCCGAATCTCAACCACGTGCTGAAACACTTCAAGCCCTTGCCAAGGCTTTGCAAGTTCGCTTGCCTGAGTTATTGGTCGATGTTCCAGTTCTCAAACGCGTGCGATTTCGTTCGCTGAAGCGCCTCAAACGTCGCGAGCAAGTCTTGGTCGAGGTGGGACGGAAATTGCGTGATTTTGAGGATCTCGAAGCCACCTTGGGAGCAGGAAATCCCAAAGACTTCAATGCCCTTCGTTTGCTCGCGGACAAGGCGCGAAGCCAGGGCATGCCCGCGTTGGCCGCTAGCGTGCGTGCTCACTTTGGGTTGACAGAGCACGAGCCGGTCTATGACCTTTGTGGCTTATTGGAGCATCAAGGCATCAAAGTGTTGTCTGTCAACATGGCGACTGATTCGTTTCTCGGTCTATCGGTCTCAGAAGAGGAGGGTGGCCCAGCGGTGGTGGTGAACACCTGGGAGCGCCTTCCCGTTGAGCACTGGATATTCAGTGCAGCCCACGAATTGGCCCACTTGCTGCTGCACTTACCAGCCTACCAAGTCAATGAGGAGTTGGAAAACAAAGATGAAGAACGCGAGGCGGATGCTTTTGCATCTCACTTTTTGATGCCCGAAGGGGTATTTCGTCGGGAGTGGGATGATGCGGTGGGCTTGCTGCTTTTTGACCGGGTACTCAAAATCAAACGGATGTTCAGGGTCAGTTGGAGGACAGTGCTCTATCGACTCGGTGAAGGCATGTCCGATCGCAACGGGCGTCAACGCTTGTGGATCCATTTTTCCCAATCCTACCAAGCGCACAACAGCAAGGTGTTGCTCAAAATGAAGGAGCCCGACGGTGTTGGTGCCGATGCCTACCAAGCCTTGTCCGATTTGCACCGCGCTGGTCCTGAGCCAGCGGGCATGGAGAGATATGACTTTCAAGGGGAGCGTTTGTCAAGGTTGGTGCGCGAAGCCATCCTGGGCGAGAAGATCACACTCTCGCGTGGCGCTGAAATTCTGGGCCTCAAAATCAATGTGATGCGAGAAATCGTTGGATCGTGGGCTCACTGAGACCCACAGCTACAGGTTTTTTTGCAGATGCCAATGTGCTGAAAGTTGTGAACTTTATTGTTGTTTACCGATGACCAGAAAATCGACACGTTCTCTGGTCATGTCGTCGTGGGCGACATATCGCCCGAACGTGTCGCTCAAAACGACTTTTGAGTACATGATGAATTCTGAAACCCTTTGACTCACCGATTAATCACTATTTTTATTGGATCGGAATTTCAACCTTCACGGGATCATCGGTTGATCTTGTCACGTTTTAAATTAGCCTCAAGAGCGGCATTTCATTTGATTTGATTGAGCTTTGATTGAAAGATTGTTGGAAATCTTTATTTGAACAGTTTATTGTGACAGTTAAAGTGTTATAATAAATTCATTGCTTCAACAGTGACTCTTTCATAAAAGCGTTCAATCTAGAACTTATGGATGCACAAAAATTCAGTTTGGATGAACTTTGTACATTGACCGACTTCACGGCAAGGACGGTTCGGTACTACATGCAGTTGGGCTTGGTAGACCGCCCCATTGGGGAGACCCGGGCGGCTCACTACACGCAAAAGCATCTGGATCAATTGGTGTTGATCAAGCGCTTGACAGATTCAGGAATTTCGCTAGAACGGGTGGGCGAGGTGTTGGCCGGTGGTGAGGCTCCCGTTTCTACCAAGCGACGGCAGCCAGGATCCATTGAGGTCAAAACCCATCTCCATGTGGCCCCAGGCATTGAGCTTCAAATCTCAGCAGAAGAGTCGGGCTTAAGCCCAGAGCAAGTTAGGGCCTTGATCAAGGAGTTGATGGCGGTGACTCAGAAAGTCCTCAAAACCCAAGGCGGTAAGAGTTGACGTTGGAGTAAGGTTTTGTGGTTCAGGGTTGGGCGTGTGCGCATGGGTCTCAGCGGCCCGCCCGAACTGGTGTGAACAGATGAAACCGGTTGAGAACGGATGAGGTGAGCGGGTGAAGGTTCATTGCCCAACCTCAGGTTTTTTAGACCTGTTTTTTAAGTTTTTCTTTCAGTTGTTTTTTGCATTTTATTTTTGCAGTTTGTTTTTTCAAGTTTCTCAGACATTTGACCAGGAGTTCCCTCAATGAGCACAGCACTAGGGTTGATGAGTGAAGGTGGTGGCCTCAGAGCCAGTCTTGAATCGGTTCACATCGATGCCCGCATCGAAGGGCTCATGCTCACCATCAAGCTGCGGCAGCGCTACCTCAATGCATCCCCAGAAACCATCGAGGCGGTCTACACTTTTCCTGGGGGGTGGGGCTCGCATTTGCTGGGCTTTGCGGTGGAGATCGCTGATCAGCGCCTCACGGCCTTGGCCATGCCCAAAAAAGCGGCTGAACACAACTATGAAAAAGCCATTGCCTCGGGAGACACCCCTGTGATGCTCGAGTTGAGTGACCAAGGGCTCTACACCGCCAATTTGGGCAACTTAAAGCCCGGTGAGGAGGCGCTCATTGAGATCGAGTACGCGCAAATGCTCCGAGTAGAACGGGGACTCGTCCGGGTCACCATCCCAACCGTCATCGGCCAGCGCTATGAAAGTCAAGGCCTCCCCGGCAATCAAGCCTCACAAGGCAGAGGTCTACAAGGTTTACTGAAAGGGCATCAAAAAGTCAGCACCAACACTTTGGTTGAGTATCCTTTGAGTTTTAAGATCGATGTGTTTGGAGACCTCACCAAGGGGCACATCGCTTGCCCAAGCCATGATGTCTGGATCGAGGATGTGGATGCAGGGGCCAAGTCCATTCATTTGAATGGACTCGCCCAGTTGGACCGCGATGTGGTGCTCAACATCGAGGGCATCAGGGCCAACTCCTTCTTGCTGGCCGCCAAGGACGGTGATGCCTATGCGGTGATCGCAAGCTTTTGTCCGGAAATTCCTGCCAACCTTTCAAGCATATCCTCCCAGGACGCTTTGTCTGAGAGTGCTGAGTCTGGCCTGTCCGATCACGCAAGTCCAGTCCAAAGTTCCGATTTGCGCGACTCTCCTAGAGAAGCCAGCAAGCCCAACATGCCCAACAACCCAAAAACGCCCTTGCTTTTAAAGATCTTGCTCGACTGCTCGGGCTCCATGCAAGGTGAGAGCATCGAGCAAGTGCGCGTGGCCATGGACGCCTTGACCCAGCACCTGGCGGTGGGGGATGTTGTGTCCTATTCCAAGTTTGGCTCAGAGGTGAAGCACGTGACCCCCAAAATGGAAGTGGTGAGTGAGCGGTGGATTCAAAAAACCTTGGCCAAAGCCATTCTGAAAACCCAAGCCAACTTGGGCGGTACCGAGTTGCCGTCGGCTCTTCATTCGACCTACCAATTGTCTTCTCCGCGTGACTTCAATGAGCCGGTCAATATCCTCTTGATCACCGACGGGGATGTGTGGAAGGTGGACGCCATGGTGAAAGACGCCCAAAAGCACGGTCACCGCATTTTTGCCATTGGGGTGGGCAGTGCCCCCGCAGAGAGTTTGCTCAGAGACTTGGCCCAAAGAACAGGTGGGGCCTGTGAGCTCGTGACCCCGAGCGAAAGCATCGAGGAGGCAACGATCAGAATGCTCGATCGAATGAGGTCAATCGCCACCGAAAAACTCGATCTCACATGGCCTGGAGGCGTGCAGTGGAGAACAGCGCTACCGCACCAGGTTTTTAGCAAGGAGATGGTCCATGTGATGGCTCGGGTGAAGACCTTGCCCACCGAGATGCCGGTGCTGGGCTACCACGTGGGGGGGGTGAGGTCCACCTGTTCGGCCCAGTCCCTTGAATGTCGAGACAACTCGGTGGTGGCCAGGATTTGCGCTGCAGCTTACCTCTCAAGCCTCACCGATGAAAAACTCGCCACCGAGTTGGCGCTCCAGTACCAATTGCCCAGCAAGTACACCCATCTGATCTTGGTCCACGAGCGTGAGGAGGCCGACAAGGCCGAGGGTTTACCAGCCCTTGAGCGCATCGAGCAAATGCAGGCAGCGGGTTGGGGCGGGTTTGGTCAAACCGTGCGCTCCGGCCGATTCCAAGTCTCGGCCAGTCGCAGTCTCTCCTTGCCAATGAAATACTCGGACATGGCCGTGCCCAGTGTGTGGAGAACCAACCGGGTGCAAGCAGCGACCAAGCTGGACGTGCTGGCCCGCATGAACCTGGATGACTACGAAATTCCAGACTTTTTGAAGGTCGATTCGGATGGCGGCACTTGGTTTAAAAAGCCACGCCAGGATGACATTGAGATTGAAATCGACCAAGGATTCACGCCCAAACGCATCATCGCCCATGTCAACCAGGTGGCCCTCACGAACAAAGACTTGGGTGACCTCATCGAGCAGTTGAGCACCATGTTGAGAGACTCGAGCGTTTGGACACTGATCACCAAAAATGAGCGCTTCAAAACCAAGGATGAGCAGGTTGCGTTTTGGTGTGTGATGCTGCAGTGGTTGTCAGACACCTTGGGTGGGGACTGTGAGCTCGAGCGTCACGCCAAGCGTTTGCTCGACACTGTGCTCTTGAGGCTGAACCCTCTTGACGAAAACGCCATGGAGCTTCTACTAAAAAACCAATTCCCCCATATTCGGGAGACGAGTTGGGGCACTCATTTAGACAATAATTCAGGAAACATTGGGGCTCCAAAGTCGTTGAAGCACAAGGTCAAAGAGTTCCTGGGTATGCGCTGAGATGGCAGTGTCCAATATGGTGGATGTCTTGGTGGGGTTAAACCAAGACCCCCTCATTTTGTTGACTGAAAGATGGCATCGGTCTTGATGGTTTGATATCCTAGGGGCTACGAGGAGGGGTGTGAATGTTCGACAAAGCTAAATTGCTCAAAGAGGTGGTGGGGCAGCTCAAAATCAATCAACGGGGCGACCATGGCCCGAGCCATTGGGCGAGGGTGTTGCACCATGGTTTGGTGATCGGTGAGAGGGTCGGTGCAGACCTGGAGGTGGTCAAACTCTTTGCTTTCCTCCATGACAGCCAGCGTCACAACGAGTACCGAGATCCCGATCATGGACGGCGTGCAGCGCAGTACGCACAAACCTTGAACCATGTGCTCTTTGAGGTGAGTGAAGCCCAAATGGCCTTGTTGG
This sequence comes from uncultured Burkholderiales bacterium, assembly GCA_903887655.1. Lineage (GTDB taxonomy): Bacteria > Pseudomonadota > Gammaproteobacteria > Burkholderiales > Burkholderiaceae_C > Limnohabitans. Next base: position 514 of record CAISQQ010000162.1, on the reverse strand, counting down.
TGGAGGCCATGGAGGGGCACAGCGAAGGGGCGGTTCACTCGGACCCCACCATCCAGACCTGCTGGGATGCCGATCGGCTCGATCTGGGGCGAGTGGGGATCAAGCCAGAACCGGAATTTTTGTCATTAGAGGGCCAACGATGGATTGAGTTTGCCTATGAGTGGAGCGTCTCAGGGGTCATGCCCAAAGAGTCCCAAGTGAAGAATTAAAAAAATTAAATAAATTAAAAAAATAGAATAAGTAAAAATCTCAAAGATCAAAAGCCCGATGAAACCATTGATTTACTACTTGCCAGGGCACGGCGGACGACTGGACACGGGTTTGGGCCAGGAGTTGAGGAGGCGGGGGTTTGATATTGTTGGACGTGCCACGGTCGATGATTTCCGTAAACTCTCCTTCACCGAGCAAGTCAATACCATTGCCAAGGACTTGGAAGACCAGCATTGGCACAGTGATTCGAGAGTGATTGCCAATTCGTTTGGAGCATATTTATTTCTTCACGCACAAACCCAAT
>CAISQQ010000161.1 GCA_903887655.1 uncultured Burkholderiales bacterium | reverse complement strand
TGGGAACCAACTTGGTGCCATCGGGCAGCAAGAGCGTGTCGGTTTGACAAATGTAGGGGGTGATCCAGGGCCCTGAAGAAATGGGACCGGTGATCGGGTAATTCGTCAAGGTCAACGTGGGGGCGACCGCATTGCCCACTTTGGCCACCACGAGGTTGTCACCATTGTTGAGGCCTGTGATCAGACCCGACAACAAATTGGGGGTGGCCGCGGGTTTGAAGTTGGCGCTGGCGTCAACCCCATTGACCGTGATGGAGAACACATCGGATGAAATCGCATCCGCGGGCAGTGTCACTTCGAGCAACGCTGTTCCACCGCTCACCCGATGGGCCAGGGATGATCGGAGGTTCAAAACAGGCGGCGTGGAGGTCCCCGATGAACCGCTGCTGCCACAAGAAACTATAAAAAGCGACAAGACACAAAGCGATGAAAAGGCAAAAAGCCATTTCATCCTCCTCGATTGAAACAAAGCAAATTTCATAAGGGTCTCCATTATTTTTTATTGATGCAAGTCAAATTAAACTCCAAGATGACGATTTTGTGACACATGCAAACCCTATATCATGGATAACACTGGCGGCTGCAGACTCTAGGCCTGCGCCCCGACCCCACCCTTCAAAGACAAAGCTGCCCATGACTTTCACCCACACCCCCCCCACCGTTGCACTTCAGTCCCTCATTGCCGGCCAGTGGCGGGACGCCTCGGGCGAGGCCTACACCACCCACTACCCGCATGACAACAGCACGGTGTCTGTCTTGAACGCCGCCACCCGAGACGATGTGGATGAAGCCGTCGCCTTTGCACAAAGCGCTCGCTTAAAGCCCAACTGGGCAGGACTCAAAGCGCATGAACGCTCCGCCATCCTCTACCGCATCGCGGCAGGCATTCGCAGCCAAGCCGAAGAGCTGGCCCAGTGGCAGCGCCTGGACAACGGCAAGCCCATCAATGAAACACGCGCCTTGGTGGCCAGTGCTGCCGGCACCTTCCAATACTTTGCCGCGGCGTGCGAGACCTTGGAGGACACCATCACCCCAGCCCGGGGCGACTTCATCACGATGAGTCTGCACGAGCCCCTGGGGGTCGTTGGGGCCATCACCCCTTGGAACTCGCCCATAGCCAGTGAGGCTCAAAAAATTGCACCCGCTTTGGCCGCAGGCTGCGCGGTGGTGGTCAAACCGGCAGAAATCACCCCAAGGATGGCCATTGAATTGGCCAAAATTGCACAACAAGCGGGGCTTCCCGATGGCATTTTGTCGGTCCTTGCAGGCAAAGGCTCGGTCGTGGGCGATCAACTGCTGCGCCACCCTTTGATCAAACGCGTGGCCTTCACGGGCAGCACCTCGGTGGGTCTGGCCATCGGAAAAATTGCGGCTGAAAAATTGATGCCCACCTCCTTGGAGCTCGGTGGCAAGTCGCCCACAATCATTTGCGCCGATGCCGACCTCGATCACGCGGTGGCGGGTGTGCTGTTTGGCATTTTCAGCTCCTCGGGCGAGTCCTGCATCGCGGGCTCCAGGGCCTTTGTCCATCGCCGTGTTTATGACGAGTTTAAAAAGCGATTGATCGCCGCCACCCAAACCCTCCGAGTGGGCAACCCCATGAGCGAGCGCACGCAAATGGGTCCCTTGATCACCCACTCGCACCGCCAAAGCGTCGAGGACTACGTGGCGCTCGGACTCAAAGAGGGTGGCAAGATTTTGGTCGGTGGCCAGCGCCCCTCAGGCCCCGAATTTGATGCCGGCAGCTACTACTTGCCGACCATTTTTGAGAACTTGGACAACCAATCGCGCACCTGCCGAGAGGAAATTTTTGGGCCCGTGCTCGCCCTCTTGCCCTGGACGCACGAGGACGAGCTCATTGCGCAGTGCAACGACAACGACTACGGTCTGGCCGCGGGCATTTGGTCGCAAGACTACAAAACCATTTGGCGCATCGGCAAAGCCCTGCAAACGGGCACGGTTTGGGTCAACACCTACAAGACCTTCTCCATCAGCACCCCCTTTGGCGGCGTCAAGATGAGTGGCACGGGCCGGGAAAAAGGACGCATGAGCATTCATGAGTACATGAATCAAAAGAGTTACTACTGGGGCACCAATGACCAACCACTGCCCTGGAGTCAAAGTTAACGACCCGTCAGTGCCCCGCGCTCGCCCTTCAAAACCCCCGTGTCCCTGGGGTCCGCCCAGTGTTGTGCGGCTTCAAAGAAGACGTGCAAGCGTCTCAGACGCCGCACAGGTGCAGCACAGGAGCAGTCAGGCGTCAACGCACACCCGCTATAACCCTTCAGCCTCGAGCTCAGGCGCCCAAATAAGACCCGCCATCCATCAAAATGTTTTGGCCATTGATGTAGCCCGCGTACTGGCTGCACAAAAACGCACACACAGCCCCCAACTCCTCGGGCTGGCCGAGTCGTTTGGCGGGGTGCACGGCCAAGCGCTGCGCGAGCAAGGTGGCCGCATCAACGCCAGTGCGGGCACTTTGGGCCAAAAAATTACTCGCCAAGCGGTCGGTCTCAAAGGTGCCCGGCAACAAATTGTTGATGGTGACGCCTCTCGACACCGATTGGCGCGCCAACCCCGCCATGAAGCCGGTGAGTCCTGCTCGCACCCCGTTGCTCAAGTCCAGGCCCTGCACCGCTTGCTTGACCCCACTGGAGGTGATGTTGACGATGCGACCAAAACCTCGCTCCATCATGCCGTCCAACACCCGTTTGACCAATTCAATCGGGGTGAACATATTGGTGTCCAAGGCGGTGAGCCAATCGTCTCGCGTGAATTGACGAAAATCGCCTTGACGGGGGCCGCCCGCGTTGGTGACCACGATATCAAATTCGCTCTGCTGCGCGAGCACCGATTCGACCCCCTTGGGCTCACTCAGATCGGCCACACACCAGGTGACCGATGCCGCCCCCAAGGCGCTCAGCTCAATCGCACGCTCTTTAAGGAGCGACTCGCGTCGCGCTGCGATCCAGACGTGCGCGCCCTCTTTCGCCAAAGCCCGCGCACAGGCCAAGCCTAGGCCAGCCGAGGCCCCGCACACCAGTGCGCGTTTATCTTGAAGTCCCAAATCCACGGTTCAATC
>CAISQQ010000160.1 GCA_903887655.1 uncultured Burkholderiales bacterium | reverse complement strand
TGATCGATGTTTTATTGAACATGGGACAAGAAAACATTTCTTTTGATTTACCCGATTCAACCAGTTCAGCCTTGATCACCATACCTGAAAACGATTCATTTAAGTACGTCGTGATGCCAATGAGAATTTAATTCGCTTTAAATTCTTTTTCTTTACGACTTGAGAGACCTTATGACCGAACCCATTGTGAATACTGAAAATAAACAAACGCCAGACAATGCCGATAGCTATGGAGAAGGATCCATTCAAATTCTAGAAGGCTTAGAAGCCGTTAGAAAACGGCCTGGCATGTACATTGGAGACACATCAGACGGGACCGGTTTGCACCATTTGGTTTTTGAAGTTGTTGACAACTCCATTGACGAAGCCCTCGCGGGTCACTGCGATGATATTGTTGTGACCATTCATTCCGATAACTCCATCAGTGTTTTTGACAATGGTCGAGGCATCCCCACGGGTGTGAAGCTCGATGACAAACACGAACCCAAACGCAGTGCCGCTGAAATTGCGCTCACTGAACTTCACGCCGGTGGGAAATTCAATCAAAATTCATACAAAGTTTCTGGTGGATTGCACGGCGTGGGTGTTTCTTGTGTCAATGCGTTGTCAAAGTGGCTCAAGCTGACAGTGCGTCGTGACGGGCAAATTTACGCTCTTGATTTTGCCAAAGGATTTGTACAAGATCGAATTACCGAAATTCAAAATGGGATTGAAATTTCACCCATGAAAATCATGGGTGAAACCGATAAAAGAGGAACCGAAGTTCATTTTTTACCGGATACCGACATCTTTACTCAAAACACAGATTTCCATTATGAAATTTTGAGTAAAAGATTGCGTGAATTGAGTTTTCTCAACAACGGTGTTCGTATTCGCCTCAGAGATGAGCGTTTCGGCAAGGAAGATGACTTCTCAGGCGCACGTGGCGTACAAGGTTTTGTTGAATTTATCAATGTAGGTAAGAAAGTTCTTCATCCCAATATTTTTTACTCCAACGGCGACAGACCGTCGGAGAGCTACGGGGGCATCCCAGGAACACAAATTGGTGTCGAAGTCGCCATGCAATGGAATGATGGCTACAGCGAGAGTGTTTTGTGCTTTACCAACAATATTCCCCAGCGCGATGGTGGCACCCACCTCACGGGCTTGAGAGCCGCCATGACGCGAGTGATCAACAAGTACATTGATGAGTCAGAAATGGCCAAGAAAGCCAAGGTCGAAGTCACGGGTGACGATATGCGTGAGGGACTTTGCTGTGTGATGTCGGTCAAAGTGGCAGAGCCCAAATTCAGCAGTCAAACCAAAGACAAATTGGTCTCAAGTGAAGTTAGGGCGCCAGTCGAAGACATCGTTGCCAAAGCATTGTCCGATTACCTGCAAGAGCGACCCAATGATGCCAAGATCATTTGCGGCAAAATTATTGATGCCGCAAGAGCACGAGAAGCGGCTAGAAAAGCACGCGAAATGACTCGCCGCAAGGGCGTACTTGATGGGATGGGCTTACCCGGTAAACTGGCCGATTGTCAGGAAAAAGATCCGGCCTTGTGTGAAATTTACATCGTCGAGGGAGACTCTGCGGGTGGTTCAGCCAAACAAGGACGGGACAGAAAATTTCAAGCCATTTTGCCCTTGCGTGGAAAGATTTTGAATGTCGAGAAGGCTCGTTATGAAAAGCTTCTCACGAGCAATGAAATCTTGACCTTGATCACGGCATTGGGCACTGGAATTGGCAAAGCCAGCTCAGAGTCCGGCAAAGCCGGAACCGATGATTTCACCATTGATAAACTGAGATACCATCGCATCATCATCATGACCGATGCCGACGTTGATGGTGCCCACATCCGAACCCTCTTGTTGACGTTCTTTTATCGGCAAATGCCCGAACTCGTGGAGCGTGGGCATATTTATATTGCCCAACCGCCTCTTTATAAAGTCAAGGTTGGCAAAGAGGAGCAATACCTCAAGGATGCTCCAGCTCTCGACTCATTTTTATTGAAGGTTGCCCTCAAAGACGCGGCCCTGAATACGGGGGGTGATGATCCTCAAGTGATTGCGGGTGAAACGCTGGAGGCCCTGGCCAGTAAACACCAAGTGGCTGAAGCGGTGATCAACAGACTGAGCGGATTCATGGATGCTGAAGCCTTGCGAGGCATTGCTGATGGCGTGTCTATCGAACTCGAAACTCTGGAGCAAGCACAGCAGTGCGCAGCTGTCCTCGAGCTCAAATTGCGAGAGCTCGGGAGTGGTTCGGTGGTGACGGGTGAGATGGATGTGCGAACCGACAAACCACTGCTTCGTATCAGCCGTCAACACCACGGCAACGTCAAGAGCAGTGTGATCACCCAGGATTTTGTCCATGGTGCAGATTATGCGACCTTGTCCGATGCGGCTCACACCTTCAAGACCTTGTTGTCCGCCTCGGGCAAAATCAGTCGTGGCGAAGGTGAGCGCATGAAGGAAGAAAAAGTCACGGACTTTAGGCAGGCCATGAAATGGCTCATCTCACAAGCTGAAAACGTCACAGCACGCCAGCGCTACAAAGGCTTGGGTGAAATGAACCCCTTGCAACTGTGGGAAACCACCATGGATCCCACGGTTCGACGTCTTTTGAGAGTTCAGATTGACGACGCGATCGAGGCCGATCGGGTATTCACCATGCTCATGGGTGATGAGGTCGAACCTCGCCGTGACTTCATTGAGGCGAACGCCTTGCGCGCGGCCAATATTGATATCTAAAGTCGCCGCTGCGGCGGTCGTCTAGCGCGGTCGTGCTGCATTGATCTTGCCGCCACACGCTTGAGATGTGTGCTTCTCAAGCGCGAGGTTAAAACAAGCCTTGTTGAAAATCCCGCACCGCCTGCATGACCTCTTGCTGTGTGTTCATGACAAAGGGGCCATATTGCGCGATGGGCTCACCCAGAGGGCGTCCCGCGATCACAATCGCCTTGGCCAAGGTGGAGTTTTTCAACCCCACTTGATCGTCATTGTTTTTGAGTATGGCCATTTCGCCTTGGTTGATCGTTTCTGGTCCTTCATCACTCTCAAGTGTCAAGCACCCTTCATAGACATAGATGAAGGCATTGAGCGCGCCTGGGACGTCCAAGACGAGCAGTTCTTTTGAAACCGTTGTGAAATGCAGGTCCAAATAGATGGGGGACGTTGCTTTGCGCTGGACGGCGCCCGCCGTGTTCAAAAAATG